>NZ_JAMYQW010000007.1:0-243643 GCF_040321085.1 Mesorhizobium sp. M0522 | reverse complement strand
TCTGTCTAAAATCGGCGGATCGGCCGGTCATGCCGGTCGATGCCATACCAAGCCGTCGAAAACTGCTTTCCCGGCCTTCAAAAAAGCCCCATTAACTCACCAACCAGGATTTCGCTTCCCGTGCAAAGCCCTCCTTGTGGGAGAAGGTGGATTGGCGCGCAGCGCCAAGACGGTTGAGGGGTGCGGACGGAGTGCCGTCAGTATCAAGCTGGAACACCCCTCATCCGGCCGCTTCGCGTCCACCTTCTCCCACAAGGCGAGAAGGAAGAGCCACGCCAGGCCTTGAAATCTCCAGTCCAAGCCGCACGGTCTCCCGCACCAGCAGGTCCAGATCGTCGCGCCGGGTGCGGTGGTTGTTGATCGCCACCCTGAGGCTATGCTGGCCATGCACCGTCGTGTCGGAAATGGCGGCGATGCCTTCTTCCTGCAGCCTCAGCATGATCTCGGTATTGAGCGCTTTCAGGCGCTCCCCGCCCAGTCCGTCCGCGCGGTAGCGAAAGCAGACGATGTTGATGCTCACCGGCGCTACCAGTTCGAGTGCCGGTTCGGCCGCGATCAGCGCGCCGAGATAATGCCCTTGCGCGATGTTCTGGTCGATCAGCCGGCCGAACTTTTCGATGCCGTGCTCTCGCAACGCCATCCACACCTTCAGAGCGCGAAAGCCGCGCGTCGTCTGCAGGCCGTAATTGTGCAGCCATTGGCCGGAGGCCAGGCCGCGCGGCGTCGATTCCAGATATTCCGGCGTCAGCGCGAACGTGCCGCGATGCACGGAGGCATCCCGGATCAGCGCGCAGCCGACCTCGAATGGCGCGTGCAGCCATTTATGCGGATCGAGCGCGATCGAGTGGGCGTGCTCGATGCCGGCAACGCGATGCGAATTGTCCGGCGCAATCGCAAGCAAGGCGCCGATGCAGCCATCGACGTGAAACCACAGATCCTCTTTTGCCGCCAGGTCAGCCAGCGCTTGCAGATCGTCGATTGCGCCGGTGTTCACCGTGCCGGCCGTACCGATTACGCAGGCCGGCTTGAAGCCGGCGTCGCGGTCCTCGGCGATCGCCGCCCGCAACGCAGCGATGTCGATCCGCAGCCCGGCATCGCTCGGGATGCGACGCAGCGCCCGGTTGCCGAGGCCGAGCACTTCCATTGCCTTGCGGTGACAGGAGTGAAGCTGGTCGGAGCTGTAGAAACGCAGCGGCTTGTCGATGCCGGCAACGCCGTGCTCGCGTATGTCGATGCCGGCCTTGGCGTTGCGCGCCACGGTCAGCCCGATGATGTTGGCCATCGAGCCGCCGCTGACCAGCGTGCCGCTGGCCGATTGCGGAAAGCCCATCATCTGCTTGCACCAGTCGACGACCTGGTTGTCCATCAGCGCGGCGGCATGGTTGCCGCCGCCGAGGTTGGAGCCCTGGATCGCCGCCAGGAAATCGCCGAGCGCGCCGGTGAAATTGCTCGAGCCCATATACCAGGACCAGAAGCGCGGATGGATGTTGCCCATCGGATAGGGCATCAAGCTCCTGGTGACGTCGCCATAGATTTCTGCCAGCGGCGCCGGCGAACGCGGCAGCGGCGATGTGAAGAAGGTCCTCACATCGACCGGCATCTCCTGCCACACCGGACGCTCTCTGACATCGCGCAGGTAAGCGACGGCATCGTCGACGATCCGATGCGACAGGGCCTGCACGTCGGCCCAGTTCGAGGGGTCAAGCGTTTCCTCGGTGGCCGTGACGGCCAGTCCAGGTTTCGTGTCCATGCAGGCCGCTCCCGATGTGCCGCCGTCACGCCGGAAACTGGCAGCCGGGCGTCGACTGCGAAAGCGCAGTCTCCTCGGCGTCCATCTCCGCCTCGATGCCGTCGAACAGCGGTGTCGTCATGTAGCGTTCGCCGGTATCGGGCAGCATGCACAGGATCACCGAGCCGGGTGCCGCCTTTTCCGCGATCTGCCGCGCCACCGCGAAGGTCGCTCCGCCGGAGATGCCGGTGAAAATCCCTTCCTTCTGCGCCAGCGCCTTGGCCCATTTCATGCCCTCGGGCCCGGCAATCGGCACCACCTCGTCATAGAGGCTTGCGTCTATCGCCTCCTGCAGCACGTCCGGAATGAAGTCGGGCGTCCAGCCCTGGATCGGATGCGGCTCGAACGCCGGATGGCTGGCCGCAGGCGCGCCGCCGGTGCCGCGCTGCTGCGACTTGCCGCTGCCGATAAGCTGCGCATTGGCCGGTTCGGCGAGCACGATCCGGGTCTCCGGCCGCTCGCGGCGCAGCACGCGTCCGACGCCGGCGACGGTGCCGCCCGTGCCGTAGCCGGTGACGAAGCAGTCGAGCCGCGAGCCGGCGAAATCGTTGATGATCTCGCGCGCCGTCGTCGCTTCGTGAATGGCGGCGTTGGCCTTGGTTTCGAACTGGCGGGCCAGGAACCAGCCATTGGCTTCGGCGAGCTCCACCGCCTTCTTGTACATGCCGAAACCCTTCTGGGCGCGCGGCGTCAGCACCACCTTGGCGCCCAGCATGCGCATCAGCTTGCGGCGTTCGATGGAAAAACTGTCGGCCATCGTCACCACCAGCGGATAGCCCTTCTGGGCGCAGACCATGGCAAGGCCGATGCCGGTGTTGCCGCTGGTCGCCTCGACCACGGTCTGGCCAGGCTTTAGAGCGCCGCTGCGCTCGCCTTCCTCGATGATGTTGAGCGCCAGCCGGTCCTTCACCGAGGCGGCGGGATTGAAGAACTCGGCCTTCACGTAGATCGTGGCATGGTCCGGTCCGAGATTATTGATGCGGATCACCGGCGTATCGCCGACCGTGTCGAGAACGCTGTCGAACAGGCGGCCGCGCCCGGCGGTGGTTCTGATTTTCTGTTGATGCAACATGTCGATCTCCTCGCTTTGTTGTTGTCCCTTGTCGTCACGGGCCGGTTACAGACCGGTGGCTTGGGCGGCGAGGTTTCGAGACCTTGCCGCGCTACATTTGCCTCCGGCAATGCCAGCATCCGGAGCGGGAATTTCGCTGCCGGATGCACCATGTCGCGTTTGGTGATAAAACAAAGGCCGACTGGCCAGCGTGGGAGCAGGCGTGGAAACTTACGTGGAATCCGCCCGATCGAGCCTCCACGGCGAGGTGGCCGGCTTTTCCGTGCGTCTGCTCGGACCGCTGACGATCGCACGCAACGGCATCATCATCCAGCTCCCAAAATCGCGCAAGCTGTGTGCGCTGCTCGCCTATCTGGCGCTGGCGCCGCATCCGGTCGGCCGCAGCCGCCTCTGCGAGCTTTTGTGGGATGTGCCGAACGACCCGCGCGGCGAGCTTCGCTGGTGCCTGAGCAAGCTTAGAGGCATCCTCGATGAACCGCATCATCGCAGGGTCGAGACACCAGGCGACACGATCGCGCTTGATCTGAGAGGTGCTTCCGTCGACGCTGTCGACATAGCCTCGGCCGCCGCCAAGGGCGTTGAGACGCTCGGTCTAGAGCGGCTGCAGGCTCTTTCCGGAATGTTCGCCGGCGACTTTCTCGATGGGCTGGAGATCGACCGCAGCCCGCATTTCAACAGCTGGCTGATCGCTCAGCGCCGCCGCTTCGGCTCTTGGCACGCCGCAATCCTGGAACATCTCGTCAACAAGCTTCCGGTGGATGCCGACAGAATGTCTTCGCATCTGGACAAATGGCTGGAACTCGCTCCGTTCGACGGGCGCGCGCATGTGGCTCTTCTGAAAGGGCTGGCGCAGCGCGGCCAGTTTGACGCGTGCGAGGAACATCTCGCTTCCGCAGCGCAGCTGTTTGCTTCGGAGGATCTGGATTTCGGACCCGTTCGTGAGGCATGGCGCACGATCCGCAACGAACGACCTGCCGCTACGCTCTGGGCGCGACCGTCACTCGTACCCGCGGCCCCTCACGCGTCAATTGTGCTTCCCAATTCCGACACTGCTGCATCGCACAAGGCTTCGCTTGCGGTGATGCCGTTTGCCGAAGAGACGGCTGACGGCGGCCCACGCGGAGGCATCGCCGATGGCCTGACCCACGATATCATCACCCGCCTGGCCAAGCTCAGGGATTTCTTCGTCATCGCGCGCGGTTCGGTGTTTGCGCTCGCCGAAAAAAACATTGGGCCGGAGGATGCCGGCCGTCGGCTCAATGTCGATTATGTCGCCACCGGCACGGTACGCAGCCAGGCCGGCCGCGTCACCGTCGCGGTCGAGCTGGTCGAAGTGCGCACGGCCAGGATCGTCTGGGCCGAGACGTTCGAGCGCAAGCCGAACGACATCTTTGCCGTGCTCGACGACATCGGCAACAGCATCGTCTCGTCGATCTCGGCCGAGATCGAGACGGGCGAGCGCAACCGCGCCATGTTGAAGGCGCCCAATTCGCTGAACGCCTGGGAAGCCTACCACCGCGGTCTCTGGCACATGTATCGCTTCACCCGCGCGGAAAACGAGCAGGCCCGGCATTTCTTCGACATAGCCTTGAAGCTCGATCCGACGTTCGCCCGCGCCTATGCCGGCCTCTCCTTCACCCATTGGCAAAATGCCTTCCAGCGCTGGGGCGACCGCGACCACGAAAGCGCCCTGGCCTTCGAGGCAGCCGGCCAGAGCCTGCTCGTCGACGATCACAATCCGGCCGCTCACTGGGCCATGGGGCGGGCGCTGTGGCTGCGCGGCGAGCAGGACGGCTCCCTCATCGAGCTGGAACGCGCCGTAGACCTCAGCCCGAATTTCGCGCTCGGCCACTATGCGCTATCTTTCGTCCATTCGCAGTCCGGCGACCCGCAGGCTGCGATCGGCTCATCCGACCATTCCAGGCATCTGAGCCCCTTCGATCCGCTGCTGTTCGGTATGTTGGGCGCCAGGGCGATGTCGCATGTCCGGCTCGGCCAGTTCGACGAAGCCGCCGAATGGGCGCTGAAAGCAGCCGCGCGTCCCAATGCCCACGCCATCATCCTCGCGATTGCCGCGCATTGCCTTGCGCTGGCGGGGCGGCTGGACGAGGCACGAAGTTTCGCCGCTGCGCTGCGCAAGATGCTGCCGAACTACTGCGCCGACGATTTCATCGGCACCTTTCGCTTCGAGCCGGACGCCGAGGCGCTGTTCCGGCAAGGCGCCAAGCGGATCGGGCTGGGGTGAGGCAGGCGCGCGGTTTGCCAGGCTCTCCAAACCGCTCATCGCGGCTGGCCGCCCCAAACATCGTCATGTCTGCAGCCAGGGGGCATCGTGAGGTTGGTTGCGAATTCGTCGACCAGAGCGGATCAGACGGGCTCAACCGATTTGACGTTGCCGTCGGTATCCACGAGGCAGCTTGTCTTCTTGCCACTGGCATCGAGTTCGACCTGATAGGTCTTGGAATCGAGCTTGCTCGATGAAACCGGAAGTATCTTCGTGCTGTCGACACCGCTCGCCTTGGCGACCGCATTGGCGCAAAGCAGTTGAAGGTCCGCCGGGGCCGTCTCGACCTTGGTCCTGGACATCTGGTCCTGAGGCGGCGGCGGCGGCGCGCTGACGCAAGCGCTAACGGCTCCAGCCAGGAATCCGATTGCCGTCACCAGGATCGAAGTTCTCACTGCATCTTTTGCCGACATTGCTTGTCCCTCTCCGAATGCCGCTTCACACACCCTTGTAAAGTGCCGCCCCCTGCATGAGAACGATAACCTTGGCTCCAACCTTGACGCGGGACGCGAGATCGACGATGTCGTCGTTCCTCATACGGATGCACCCCGACGACACGTCGAGCCCGATCGTCCAGGGCTCCGGGGTGCCGTGTATCCGGTAGATCGTGTCCTGGTCGCGCTCATAGAGATAGAGCGCCCTCGCGCCGAGCGGGTTGTCGGGCCCTCCCTCCATGCCTCCAGCGTATTTCACCGCCTTCGGATCGCGAGCGACCATTTCGGCCGGAGGTGTCCAGGTCGGCCACTCCGCCATGCGGCCGACGCGCACGATGCCGGCCCATCCAAACCCTTCCCGGCCCACGCCGGTGCCGTAGCGCATGGCCCGCTGACCCGGCTGCACAAGATAGAGAAAGTGCTGATTGCCATCGATAATGATCGTGCCTGGCACTTCCGCGGTGCGGAATTTGACCATCTGCGGACGAAATGCCTCGGGCACCTCATTATGCGCGGCGTAGTATTTGCGCGCCTTGGTGCGATCGTAGTCCACCCATTTGTGGCTTTTCGGGTCGAAAACCTGTGTTCCCGCAGCCAGCGCCGCCACCGCGACAAGACCGAACGCCGCGGCGACGACTGCCGTGAGGGAGCGCCGCCGGACGGTGCCGCGTTCCGCGAACATAGGATTTCCGTTCATGGATTTGCCCTTCCGTGCACCCGTGCGCCTTGTGCGGCAACCCATTGTTTGGCGTATTCGTAAGGATCCTGACGCTCTACCTGGAGCGCATAACTCATCTTGGTGATTTCCTCGGGCCTCAGGTCGACCCGTTCCAGGAACGCCACAACCTTCGGATATTTTTTGCGCAGCGAGGTGGCGAGGCGATATGAAAATGTGCGGTATCCCATGCCACCGGCGCGCTGGACTTCGAGACCCAGAGCGGATCTTCTGACGGCAGCACGATCTTCCACTTTGCCGGGTCGAAGGGCGGCTCGGTAAGGCGGACAATGTCGTGCAGCTCAAATACATAGTGCGGCGCGTAGCAGGCAAACACCATCGGATGATCCGTGGCGACGGCGGCATCGACAGCCGCCATTCCGGCATCCTCCGGCGTCTCCAGCAAGGTCATTGTCTTGGCATAACCATAGCTGTTGGCGCGGACGCGCTCGATAGCGGTCGAGGACCAACCCTCAGCGCCGATCCAGAGTTCGCCACGTCCGTCGCCGTCAGTATCCAACGCGGCGGTTTTCTTCGTATCGCTGAGGTCGGAAACGTCGTGAATTCCAAATTTGTCGGCTGCCTCACGCGTCGCGCAAATGCCTTGCCAGGCCGGCACTCCAATGGGGCTGATGGCCACCGTGCCGGCCCCGTCCACATACTTCTTCACCAGATTGTCCAGATTGGGCAGCCAGATTTCGGGATGAATATCCACCTCACCCGAATTGAGACCGGCAAAGGCAATCAGCGTCCCCATCTCGCGCACATCGGCATCGAGCCCGAAATTTTCTTTCAGGCTGTGACCTTGAGGATGTTTGCCGTCGCCTGGCCCGACGGCCAGTTCGGCATTGCAATGACGAGATCAGCCGCGTGGACCGGGATGTTTAGCGCCAGCATCGTCAATGCCGCCAGCGACACTTTCCGCAGGCACTGCCGAAATCGGTTGTGCATCTCTTCCCCCTCGCTTCGGTGCTGAAATGAACCGGGACGGGAACAATCTGTCGCGGCAAGCACCGGACCCATCTTCTGACGGGCAACTGCTGAAGCTGCGGCAGTGCGTTCGCCAAAGAGAGCGCCTTCACGTGCGCCCCTGCACGCTACCCGATGACAATCCGACTGGGAAGATGCTCACGACGCGGCCGCGGCGCCCCCACTGCGCCCCTATTTGGCACGCCCAGCGTTGAAAAGTCGGGCAAAGGGGCGCGTTTCTTTCGGCCCTCGCAACGGTTGGCTGGGTTCGAAAAAATACCACAATAGATCGCGATTAGGGCGATCGTATAAGATGTGGTATCGTCGCGCATTTTTTGTAGAGTTGGCGCAAAATTCACAACAACATAGAATATTACTTGTACGAACTCGGCTTAATGAGAACAAAACTAAGGAAGCATTCCGGAATCTTGCTACTGATCACATTTCAGTATCTGCTAAGATAGCCCGTGCTGATTCCGAATTATTAAGCATTTGCAAAATTCAATCCTGCGATATTGGGATTTGTCCTTGTCATAGGCTGACTCGGATGCATTTCTTGGAAGCACAGCCGCGTCAGCGGATCGTTGAAACATGCTTGGGCGGACGGGGCACTAAGCATGGAGAGGAATATTGACACTCGCTAATGCGGCGGCCCCCGCTGGGAGCGTTTCCTCCCACGTAAGAGATTACGGCAACCGTCGGCTAAGTCGTCGAATGCATCGACCACAGCCTGGCTCTCGTTTGATGGCCGGCGAAGCTTTGCCCTCCTCCGATTGGCGCCAGCCTTCGCGGCAAAAGCGAGGATCGCCGCCTGCAATGGCCTTCCGATATGGACGATGTCCGCCGCCAGCCAGTCGGAGGAATGAATCATGGAAACTCGTAATCTGTGCGGCCTTGGCCACTGCTTTGATGGCGATCGTCGGTTGTACCACCGACGACTACGATGGTTGTCGCGGAAAGGGCTGCCTGGTTGATCGGTCCCATAAAGGGAGCCGGAAGATAGACGACCGGCCGCAGTTCGACAGGAACGGCAATCCCAACTTCGATACCAGGGGCCGTTACATCGGCTGCCATGGGCTCGGATGTAAAGTCGACGATCCTGATGACGGGGATCAAAGCATCGACGACAGACCGCAGTACGACAAAGAAGGCAATCCCAACTTCGATACGCAAGGCAACTACCAAGGCTGCCGCGGCATCGGCTGCGAGGTCGATACACCGGACGATGACAATTCATCAGACGACGACGATTCCGATTAATGGCCCCTGCAGCGAACAACGAAGAGGATAGCCACTCATGTCTGAATTGAATGGTCTCATCCGTCGACGTGTCAAAATCGTCATGGTCGGCCTTGCGGGGTTGGGAGTGGCGCTGACGTCCGCTTTCGCTGCGAATAACGCCTGTGACGGTATAAAGGTCGAAGTGACGAAGGCGCGCAAGCAGGAATATGCCCCTCTCGTCGTCTCGGCGATGACCAATAAGTTCAAGCCCGCTCAGGCAAAGTTCTTCACGATCATGGAGAGCGGCAGCTGGAGCGCCGCCTACGTCTCCACGCCCGTGAGCGACGACGGCGTGATGTTCTTCCAGACAGTCGACGGAAAGAAGCAGTTTCGCGACGTGTGGGGCGGCTATGCCGAGCCGTCGGAAAAGCCTGAACTGGTATCCTGGGCGAAGAAGCTCGGAGCGCCGCAAGACCTGGCAAAGTGTTTTGCCGAGACAGTTACGGAACGACGGTGATGATCGATTGAGATTGCCGCTGACCGTTGGTGCAGGGGGAGAATGATTGGTGAGCGCTCCGGGGCGCCGGGGCTCTGAGATCGACTCCAATCATCAGCTGCAGGACGTGCAAAATGCAAACCGTTCGAAAATCCAGACTGATAATGCAGTTCGCCCGTGCATTGGCAACTTCAGTGAAAATGACGGCTGTTGTGAGTGTAGCTGTCCCGCACACGATCAATGTTGCGTATGCCAGCAAATATGATCTGCCGAAACCCTATGTTTCCCGGGCTCTTAACGCGGTTTTGATACCCATCAACCACGCCTCTCGGCACCGCTACCAGATCCCGCCCAAGCTTCGCGGGGTGTATGTCTTGGCCGTTGCACCCCATGGCGTTGCCGCGCGGCAAGGCATCCGACCGGGTGACGTGCTTGCCACAGTGCGGCATCAACCGATTTCGACGCCGCTTGATGTCGACAGACTCGTTTGGGCCGCCCTTGCCGCGAGTGCCACCAGTTTCCTGTTTGGCGTGAACCGCGGGACAGAAGTCGCAGATGTCGTCGAGGTCAACACCAACATCACCGTCAACAACTTCAACACCAACATCTCGGTCAACAATATCTCGCAATGGACGAGCGTCGACAATCGAGAGGTGTGGACACAGATCGTCGATGAGTATGACGACGAGATGGAGACGGGCCTCAACGACACGAGCTATCGCGCGGACGACTCGCAGCCTGGCGACGCCAATCCGGACGCAAATGTGTCTTCTCCCGATGCTGACGACGACGATACCAGCACCGACACTGACGACAATAACCCGGCCGACAGTACCGACGACAACAGTTCCGATCAGGACGATTCGAGCGATCAGAACGACGATGAAAACTCAACAGACGGTGATGATGACAAGAACAGCACCGACACCGACGACGATAGCACGGATGACGATGCGTCGGATGACAGCACTGACAACAATGATTCCGATGATCAGGACGATTCCAGCGATCAGAATGACGATGACGACCCGTCGGCAGATGGTGATGACGAAAACAGCACCGACAGTAATGACGATGCGTCGGATGACAGTAACGACGCTGACGGATCGGACGATGACGATGCCAACTAACGGCCGACCGTGCCGGCAGTTCTAGACCGAGGACAATCGATGAAAACCGCGATGCTGACCGCTGCCATCGTTCTGGCCATGCCGGCTTTCGCATTTGCCCAGGACAAATGCTACGACGCCGCCAAGGACCAGGCCGACCCGAACGAGTGCGCCGATGCCGCGTCCAAGAAATCCGACAAGAAGCTCAACGAGCTTTACAAGCAGATCGAAACCCGGCTGAACGACGACGCGGATATCAGGACGCTTCTCGTTCAAGCACAGCGGGATTGGGTCAAATTTCGCGACGCAGAGTGCAGTTTCCAGACCGCAGGAGCGGCCGGAGAAAGCGCAATTCCAACGCTCATCGCGGAGTGCATGGACAGCCTGACGCAATCCCGTGTCAAAGATTTCGAGGGATACCTGAATTGCCAGAAAGGCGATGCGAGCTGCCCCGTTCCGGCAGCGAACACATCACATGCCGTACCTGCCGTGGCCGAGGAGAACGGCCAGACCGGCCTTGCCCAGGCTGCCGACCCGATACCCATTCCATTGCAACATGTTGTTGGGCACCTCGGAACCGGCAGTGATGAAGTCATCTACCACAAACTCGGGATCGTGATGGGCATCAATGGTGCCAAGCCTCGTCTGTTCGAATTCGACACCGGGTCGGATGAGTTCAACGCTGAGATCGATTCGAGTGTCCCTGGCGTAGAGCCGGTGCGCGGCAGCAAGCCCGAAATGTACCCCTATGGAAACGGCACCTACGGAGGTTGGGTACAACAGGCCCGGGTCGACAGCCTGTCCTATTACGATCCAGATGATCCCTCGGAGCCTGCCGTAACCTTTGACGGCGGCTTTAGCGTAGGTCGGGTGGTGGATTACGTCTTCACCAAGGATTTCGGCGACTTCGAGGATGCGAATGTGACGCAAAAGCCCGTGGGCCACCATGGCGATACGCCGGTTTATGCGGATCTTGATGCGCGCAAGAGCATGAAGAATGGCGAACCCGGTAACGAGGCGCCGTTTTACGGCGTCTTTGGAGCCGGCGATTTTATCGACAAGGGGGACCAGACCGCCGCTCCTGGCAGTCAGACGCAAAGCGGCTATGTGGTCTCCGCCAATGCAAATCTTGGAAAGAGGACGACACCGGGCTGCGCTCCCTGCCTGACGCTGAATTTGTCCCCCAGTCTGAGATCCCAGTTTACGGCCCTGATACCGTGGGGCGAACTGGACGAATTCCTCCAGAGACGCTTCCCGCGATCAGGCGCGAATGCATCCAGTCAGTACGAAGGGTCTTACCGTTATAAAATTTCCTTTGACCATAAGGGAAAGAAGCAATCGGTTGATTTCAGTGGACCTGTTTTATTGGATACAGGAACGACAAGCTTTATTTATATTACAACAGAATCTATTTTGAATAAGCTTCAGTCGAGAGGATTTCATATTGCTGAATTTGGTGATGAGATAGTCGACTTCAGGTTTTTTGGATTCGATGATGGTATAAATAACCGTGAATATGATGATGTCAACATTCTCCGCCAAAGCGATGAGATGAAAGTCGGCGGTCTCATTCTCGGTCTGCCATTCTTCGAGTCCAATTCAATAATGAATGATCTGGAAAACAGGACGACCGCATATTCACCCTATTTTGTCAGCGGTGCTAACTTTACGACAGACGCGGCTGCCAAGGATCAAGTGCAGTTGAATCGCGCGACCAGCGATGCTGGAAGCAACGGATGGCTCGGACTGGCCGGCATCGTCTCCGGCGCCGGCGACTTCACGATCGAGAAGGATGCGGACGTGCGTATGACCGGGGCCAATACCTACACCGGCACAACCCATATCGCGGCCGATGGGTATCTTACTCTGGCCGGGCCGGGCAGCATCGAGCATTCCTCGCGCGTCATGGTCGACGGTGTGCTCAACATCGATCAGAAAGGAAACTATCTGAAGCCCTGGGGGGTGGCGCACTCCCTGAACGATACGGCCATTCGCAACCTTAGCGGTAAAGGCGAGGTCTATCTGGGTGCGGGCAGACTGATCCTGACAGAAGCCGACGGGCAATTTGATGGAACCATCGCGAACTATGATGACGCCGGCGACAGCGGCGGCCTCGTGGTCGCCGGCGGCAAGCTGACGCTGAGCGGAAAGAACAAATATTCGGGCATAACCGAAGTGGCGTCTGGGGCGGAGTTGCGCGTGACCGGATTGTTGACTGGTGACCTTTCCGTCTCGGGACTGCTTGTCGTTGACGGGGAGGTCTCCGGCAAAGTCACGGTCAAGGAGGGCGGCAGACTGACCGGCTCAGGAAAGGTCGGCACCGTCACGGTCGCCGAAGGTGGCAAAGCTGATCCAATGAAAACCAGATAATCAGGCCATGGGCACGGCCGACCGTGGCAATGACGGATAGCTGAAGAGAACATAAGGCGGGGCTGAGCAACTTAAGAGCTTGACTGCAACCGGAAAGGGAAATCGATGAAAATAGCGATACTGACTGCTGCCGCGGTTCTGGCTGCGCCGACATTCGCCCTTGCCAAGGACAAGTGCGCCGAGGCCAAGGATCAGGCCACCATGAACCAGTGCTTCGGTGCCGAGTTCCAAAAATCCGACAAGAAGCTCAATGAGCTTTACAAGCAGATCGAAGCCCGCCTGAAGCACGATGCGGATACCAAGAAGCTTCTTGTTCAGGCACAGCGGGATTGGGGCAAGTTTCGCGACGCGGAGTGCAGTTTCCAGACCGCAGGCGCGGCCGGAGGAAGCATGATGCCAATGCTCATCGCGCAGTGCATGGACGGCCTGACGCAATCCCGCGTCAAAGGTTTCGAAGGCTATCTGAAATGCCAGGAAGGCGACATGAGCTGCCCTGTTCCGGCCGCGAACTGACACATGCCACAGCTGATCGGATCACGATGAAGCCGGCGGCGAGCGTGACGTCGCCGCCAGACATGAAAGAATGCGAGGGGCATCATCATTGCGTGAGGGACTTGAAGGAGGTGGATCGTGAAACGCTATGGATCAGTGCTCGCAATGACGATTACGGCATCTGTAGTGTTGGCATGTGCTGTGCCGGCGACAGCCCAGGGCGACCTCGGCTTCGATATCAACGTCACGCTGTCCAAGAAAGCAGCCGCCAAGCTCGCGGCTAAAAAGGAAGGGATCGTTGTCTTCGCTTCCTACTACGGCGACCGAAGCGGAGCGCCGAGAAGCATGCCAACGAAGTCGGCCAGATCGATCTCACGCCGCAGGAACGAAGAGGTCGAGATAGCGGGCACAGCGGGCCACGCCCGCATCAGCGGCACAAAGGTCGACACGAAGCGTCTCGACTGGCTCGCGGGCCCTCCCGAGGTCAACGTCAACGTCGCGTCGGCGCGCAAGAGCAGTCCGGACAATCTGCTCAGCTGCGATTTCATCGACGGTCCACTAAGTGATGTCCAAAGGAAGCCTGTGACGCTTCATTGCGGGTTGATTGAAGAAAATGTGGACACGAAATTAAGGCCATAAGGGCTGCAAAGTCATGTCGCCTCGTTACCGGCGTCAACGCAGATCGTTGACGGCATGACCTGCTTTATTTTAGGGAGGTGAAGATTTCATGCGCCCATTGTTCGCAATCTGTTTCTGCCTGACCATCATGTCCTTGTCTGCCGCCGCCTATGCCGAGCGCCGTTGTGGCTGGTACTCCAGCCCGACACCCGGCAACCTCGTCCTGACCGACAGTGACGGGGATTGGTGGATCCAGATGCAGGGACGCCCGGATCCCAAAGGCATCGACAATGTGCCGGCCTTTGACGAGCGGCAATTCGTCGAGACCAATGTGCCTGGTTCGGGCCACGGCTACGGATGTGCGTGCATGAACGTCGTAACCAACGCCAAGCAACAGAAGATCACCAGAGTGATCTCGGGCCAAGTCCTTCCGCTGCTGCGCTGTCGCAACGACAGATCGCTGCCTAACCCGGACGGATAATTGTTAGATATCTTGTGGATGCCATGGCTGACGGTAGGGCAGCCTAGAGCATTGGATCAAGAAAAAGCCCGGCAAACCGGGCTTTTTCTTGGGTCTCTGAAACCGCATCAATCGGTTCGAAGCGGGAATTTGGTGCCCAGAAGAGGACTCGAACCTCCACTCCTTGCGGAACACGGACCTGAACCGTGCGCGTCTACCAATTCCGCCATCTGGGCTGGTGCGCGCTCATTAAGCGGGCGAGGGATGAGTGTCAACGCGCTTTTTTGAAAGCCGCGTTCCTTCTCCGGCTCAATGCTCCAGCACTTCCTTCGACGCCACCGTGGAATCGGCGTTGAGCGTGTAGATGATCGGCACACCGGTGCCGAGCTCGAGCTTGACGATCTCCTCGCCCGATTTGCCGTCCAGCGCCATGATCAGCGCGCGCAGCGAATTGCCGTGCGCCGCCACCAGCACGGTGCCGCCGCGCAGCACATGCGGTTGCAGATCGTGCAGGTAATAGGGCCAGACGCGCGCGCCGGTGTCCTTCAGGCTTTCACCGCCGGGCGGCGGCACGTCATAGGAGCGGCGCCAGACATGCACCTGCTCCTCACCCCATTTCTTGCGCGCATCATCCTTGTTGAGGCCGGAGAGATCGCCATAGTCGCGCTCGTTCAGCGCCTGGTCGCGAATGGTCTCGAGCTCGCTCTGGCCAACGGCGTCGAGAATATGCTGGCAGGTCTTCTGCGCCCGGATCAGCGACGACGTGAAGGCGATGTCGAACTTCATGCCGCGCGCCCTGAGCTTGGCGCCGGCCGCCTTGGCTTCGGCATGGCCCAGTTCGGTCAGGTCGACGTCGCGCCAGCCGGTAAATAGGTTCTTCAGGTTCCATTCGCTCTGGCCGTGGCGCACGAGCACGAGAGTTCTCGACATATTTGCTCCTTCAAATCTTGTGGATCAGCCAATCTTGTGGATCAGCTTGTCAGGCCGAGCACGTCCCGCATCGAATACAGTCCCGGCTTCCTGCCGCGCGCCCACAGGGCGGCCTTGACCGCGCCACGGGCGAAGATCGCCCGGTCTTCGGCATGATGGGCGAGCGTGATGCGCTCGCCGGTACCGGCCAGCACCACACTGTGGTCGCCGACCACCGAGCCGCCGCGCAAGCTGGCGAAACCGATCGAGCCTGCCTTGCGCACGCCGATATGGCCGTCGCGCACGCGAACATCGTTGCCGGCAAGTGCTACGCCACGCCCGGCAGCGGCGGCTTCGCCGAGCAGCAGCGCCGTGCCCGATGGCGCATCGACCTTGTGCCGGTGGTGCATTTCCAGGATCTCGATGTCGAAATCGTCGGCATCGAGCGCGCGCGCCGCCTGTTCCACCAGCACCGCCAGCAGATTGACGCCGAGGCTCATATTGCCTGACTTGACGATCGTCGCGTGCCGTGCCGCCGCCGCGATCCCGGCATTGTCTTCGGCCGAGCAGCCGGTGGTGCCGATGATATGGGCGATGCGCGCCTGCGCCGCGTAGCCGGCGAATTCGACGGTCGCCGCCGGCGTAGTGAAATCGAGCACGCCGTCGGCCTTGGCGAAGGCCGGCAGCGGATCGTCGCCGATCGCCACCTCGAGCCTGCCGACGCCGGCCAGCTCGCCGGCGTCCTTGCCGATATGGGGCGAACCGGCCCGCTCGATGGCGCCGGCGACGCGGGCGCCCGGTATCGTGTGGATGGCGCGGATCAGCGCCTGGCCCATGCGGCCGGCCGCGCCCACCACCACCAGGCCCATTTCACTAACGGTCGGCGTGTCACTCATGAATGTCTCCCGGCCGCCATTTTCGCGCGACCATTTTCCGCCGCACTCTGGATTGGCTCGCCGTCATCGACAAGCCCCAGCCCCTTCCTGCCTTGCACCCGGTGGAACCGGGCATAGACGCTGTGCGGGTCAGCCATCAACGAGGCATGCGTGCCTTGTTCGACCAGCCGGCCCTGCTCCAGCACGATGATATGGTCGGCATTGACCACCGTCGACAGCCGGTGCGCGATGACAATGGTGGTGCGCCCTTCCATGACATGGGTCAGCGCTTCCTGGACGCGGGCCTCGGCCTCGTTGTCGAGCGCCGAGGTGGCTTCATCGAGCAGCAGGATCGGCGCCTGCCGAACGATGGCGCGTGCAATCGATACACGCTGGCGCTGGCCGCCCGACAGCGTCACGCCGTTCTCGCCGACCGGCGTGTCGTAGCCTTGCGGCTGCTGGCGGATGAAATCGTCGGCCGCGGCCTGTTGCGCGGCGCGTTCAATCTCGGCGTCCGTGGCGCTCAGCCTGCCGTAGCGGATGTTGTCGCGGATGGTGCCTTCGAACAGATAAGGCTGCTGTGAAACATAGGCGATCGAGCCGCGCAGCGAATGCTTGGTGACCTTTGAAATGTCCTGGCCGTCGATTTCGATGCTGCCCGACTCGACGTCGTAGAAGCGCTGCAGCAGCGCAACCAGCGTCGTCTTGCCGGCGCCCGAGGCGCCGACGATGGCGGTCACCTTGCCGGCGGCGGCGACAAAGCTCAAATCCTGCAGGACCGGCGCCTCTTCGACATAGCGGAAGGACACGTTGTTGAAGCGCACTTCGCCAGAGGTGAATTTCGCCTCGGCGGCTCCCGGCACGTCACCCTGCTGCGGCTCGAGGTCGAGAAGCTCGTAGATCATGCGCGCATTGACCAGCGACTTTTCCATGCCGACCTGCATGCGCGCCAGCCGCCTGGCGGGGTCATAGGCAAGCAGCAGGGCGGTGATGAAGGCAAACACCGCGCCCGGCGGCTGGCCGCCGACGGTCGCCCGGTAGCCGGAATAGGCGATGACACCGGCGACGGCGAAGCCGGCCAGCATTTCGGAGATCGGCGTCAGCCGTTCCGAGACGCGGGCGATCTTGTTTGCCCGCTGCTCGGCGCCCGCGACGAGGCCGCCGATGCGGCGCGACAGCTCGTCTTCCAGGGTGAAGGCCTTGACGATAGCGATGCCTTGCGTCGCTTCCTGCATGGCGCCGATCAGCCGCGAGTTGATCTGCACCGATTCGCGGGTGATGCGACGCACCCGGCGCATCAGATAGGTGACACTGTAGATCAAGGGCGGCCCGATCAGCAGCGACATCGCCGAGAGCATCGGGTCCTGCCAGATCATGACGCCAACCAGCGCGACAAGCGATACGGCATCGCGCGCCAGCGATGTCAGGGTCATCGACAGGAGATCGCGGATGCCGTTGACGTTCTCGTTGATCTGCGCGGCGAGCCGGCCCGAGCGGGTGTCGTTGAAGAAGCCGACGCCGAGCTTCATCAGGTGGTCGAAGATGCGGCGTTGATAGCGCGCCACCAGATTGTTGCCGATTTTGGCCAGCGTCACTGCCTGGCCGTAGCTGGCCAGCCCGCGCAGCATGAAGGCGGCCAGGATCGACACGCTGATCAGCGCGATAAGATCGCCGCGCTGCTTATAGAAGATCTGGTCGACGACATCCTTCATGATCCAGGCGGTGAAGGCGGTCGTCGCCGCGATCGTCACCAGGCACAGCACGGCAAGAACATAGTACCAGCGATAATCGCGGCTGTTTTCGGCGACGATGCGGCGGATCACCGCCACGATCTCGCTGGGCCGGGCTTTCCCTTTGGTTGGTGCTGGAAGTGTCAAGTTGGAGCGCTTTGTGGTTTTGGCTTCGGCCGGCTGCAATTCGGCAACCTCTTAACGCCCCGATGGCGGCTTGCCTATGGCCGAGGACGGCGAAACTTCGTCGCGGCGCAGCTTGTATCCTAGACCCGCCAGCGCCGCCCCGCCGTCTGCACGCCGAACAGCGACGGATTTCTGGCATAGGCGGCCAGCCCTAAAAGCGCCGCCAGCGGATGAGTGATGACATAGACCGGCATGCTGCGCATCAGGGCGCTGTGCGGCGCCTTGTCCTCGAAGGCGGCGCGGAAATTGCCGGTGCGCAGCGCCGGCAGGATTTTTTGCGCGATGCCGCCGGTGAGAAACACGCCGCCGCGGCTCATGAACACTAGAGCGAGATCGCCGGCGGTGCGCCCCAGGCAAGTGACGAAGATCGACAGCGCCTCTTCGGCCACCGGATCGTTCTTTGCCAGTGCCGCGGCGGTGACCTCGGCAGGCGTTGTAAAGGGCGACGGCTTGCCGTCCGCCTTGGCCACCGCCCGGTAGGCATTGACCAGGCCGCGTCCGGACAGGATCTGTTCGCCGGAGATGCGGCCCTCGAGCTTCTCGATATGCGGAAACACCTGGAAATCGCGCGGCGAGCGCGGGCCGATATCCATATGGCCGCCCTCGCCGGGTACCGGTATCCAGTGATGCAGCGCATAAACCAGCCCGGCGACACCGAGCCCAGTTCCCGGGCCGAGCACCACCCGCCCGGAATTCGGTTCCGGCTCGTCGCCGCCGATCTTTTCCATGTGCTCTTCGCCGAGCGCGACGACAGCCAGCGCCTGCGCCTCGAAGTCGTTGAGCACCACGACGTCGCTGAGACCGAGACTGGCGAACATCTGTCTCGGCTTGACGA
Organism: Mesorhizobium sp. M0522; assembly: GCF_040321085.1. Taxonomy (NCBI): domain Bacteria; kingdom Pseudomonadati; phylum Pseudomonadota; class Alphaproteobacteria; order Hyphomicrobiales; family Phyllobacteriaceae; genus Mesorhizobium; species Mesorhizobium sp. M0522. Next base: position 225,079 of record NZ_JAMYQW010000007.1, on the reverse strand, counting down.
TCCATGGGCAATTGGTAAGCGGGATCTCGTCGCTTTCGACAGGACCGGCTACCGCCAGCACAGCTGAATTCGGCCGGACCGACGAGCGGTCGAGCACGGCCGACTGGATCGCCTCGTCTATCGTATTGAAGTTGGCGGTCTGGACGATGGTCGGCTCGCCGGCCTCGGAATTCGCGTCGAGCACAATCGAGAAGCGCGCATTGGTGCCGCCTATGTCGCCGATCAGGATCGGAAATCGCAACAGAGTGTCGTCGTCGCTTACGCCTGGCATGCTCTCGTCCGTTCCCGACGCGTATCGCCGTTCTCTCGTTGACTAGCGCATGACCGCAAAAAGGGAAATCGGTTTTCGAAGTGGAGATGCACGGATGCAGACAGCAAACACGCTGCCCGCATCAGTGCCCCGGTCGTGGCCGCGGCAGCGGAATGCCGATCTCGGGGGTCGCCACAAAGGCGTTCGCCGAGGCCGGAAGCGCTGCCGCGCCGGCTGCGACCGTCGGCGGCGGCGAAGGTTCTGCCGCGAGAGCGGGTTCTGCCGCGATCGGTACGCCGCCATAGTAGGTGACTGCTTCGGCCGAGGCCGGAGCCGGCGCGTCGAGCACGAACTGGCATTGTCTGGGCAGGTTCGCCATCGTCATCACGTCGCGTGCCTTCGGCTTGTCCGGGTTCTTGTTGGGGCGCCACGGCCCCTCGGTGAACCACCAGGCCAGCGCCTGGTCGCAGCCATCGCCCGGCGCCGTCGCTTCCTGCGCCTTGCAGTCGGGTGATCCAGCCTGGCAGCCGATGCGAATGTGGAAGTGGTAGTCGTGGCCCCAGAACGGCCTGACCTTGCGCAACCAGCCGCGGTCGCCTTTGACCGTGTCGCAGAGCTTCTTCTTGATCCCTGGATTGACCAGGATGCGCTCGACTTCGGGATAGCTCGCGGCGCGCTTCAACAGCCGCGTATGCATCGGCGTCCACAGCCCGTCCTTCACCAGGTGAGTTTTTTCATCGACCATCAAGGTAGCGCTGATGTTTTCGCGCTCTTCGGTAGAAAGCTTGCGGTCGGGCATCGGCGTCAGCCAGATGTCGGAGTCGAGGCCGATCTGGTGAGAGGCATGGCCGGTCAGCATCGGCCCGCCGCGCGGCTGCGAAATGTCGCCGATCAATAGGCCCGGCCAGCCGTCGGCGGCAGCGTCGCGCGACAATTTCTCGATCAGCGCGATCATTGCGGGATGACCCCAGCGGCGGTTGCGCGACGGCCGCATCACCTCCCAGTGCCGGCCATCCATGGGCAGGGCGACGCCGCCGGAAAAACAGCCTTTGGAGTAGAAGCCGATCGATTGCGCTGCTGCGACCGCCGGCAGCCTTTTGGCGCCAAACAGGTCTTTTGCCCGTTCCTCGGCGCCCGCCGTCTGCGTTGCCAGCGCTGTCAAGCTGGCGACGGCCAGTGCTGCCGAAAGCAGCAGTGTTTTGCCGGGCAAGGCTCGCTTTAACGTCTTCCCCAAGCTGGACCCCTCCGCGATTTGAACCGCATCATACCACGCCCCGCGCAACGTATCGATCATGACCGTTTCATCGGGCTGCGCGCCTCGCCGTCGCGCCAGTCGCCGCTCGCCCACATGGCGTCGAGCGCCGAACGGTAGTCGGGGAAGCGAAACCCATAGCCGGCCGCCTTGATCGCCGCGTTGGCGACACGCTTGTTCTCGCCGTAGAAGGACCGCGCCATGGGCGAAAGTTGGGCGGTCTCGAACGGAATTTCGGGCGGCGGCTCGATGCCCATCAATCGGGCGGCATAGGCGACGACGTCCTGCGGCGGCGCCGGCAGGTCGTCGGTGACGTTGAAGATGCCGCCGCGATTGCCTTCGGCCAGATGCCAGAGCGCGCCGGCAATGTCGTCGCAATGGATGCGGTTGAACACCTGGCCCGGCTTGACCAGCCGCCGCGCAGTGCCGTTTTCCAGATTGACCAAGGCGTTGCGGCCTGGCCCATAAATGCCGGAAAGCCGCAGGATCGCCACCGGCCGGCCGGTGTCGTGGCCCAGTTTCAGCCAATCCTGCTCGGCGGCAACCCTCATCGCTGATCGCTTCGATACTGGCCGGCATTCGGCGGCCTCGTCCACCCAATTGCCGCCATGGTCGCCATAGACGCCGACGGTCGAGAGATAGGCGATCCATTCGAGCTCCGGCATGTTGGCCGTGATCACCTCGCGAGCCGCACCCAGCACCGGGTCGCCGGCCTCGTCCGGCGCGACCGAGACGACGAGATGGGTTGTCTTCCCAAGCGCATCGCCGATTTCGGAGGTCAGCGTGCCATCGAAACGCAGCGGCACGATACCGGCTTGCCGCAGCGCCGCGAATTTTTCCAGCGACCGTGTTGTACCGAAGATCGCTGTGTCGGCATCCTTGTTGGCGCGGGCAAAGGCCTTGCCCGAATAACCGGCGCCGAAGATGAAAATCTGCTGTTTGGTCATGTATGTGCCTCGATCGGCTTTGGCAGGGCCAGAAGCCATTCGCCTCTCACCGCCTCGTCATCTTCTGCTTGCAATGCGGCCGCTGCACGCTCGGCAAACTCCCGACTCGGCACCAGCCGCAACAGCGCCCATACCGCAGCTCCGCGAACCAGGGGCGAGGCGTCGTCGAGCAGCGCGCGGACGGCGCCGGCCAGCGAGAAGTCCTGGGAATTGCCGGCGGCGATCAGCACGTTGCGGATAAAACGGGCGCGGCCGATGCGCTTGACCGGCGAGCCCGAAAAAAGCACGCGGAAGGCAGCGTCGTCGAGGCGCAGCAGCTCGGCGATCGGCGGTTCGCGCAAGTCCGCGCGGGCGGCAAGCTTTGCCTCCGAAGCGGCTTGGGCGAACTTGTTCCACGGGCAGGCGGCCAGGCAGTCGTCGCAGCCATAGATGCGATTGCCGATCTTTTCCCGGAACTCATGCGGGATCGGTCCTTTGTTCTCGATGGTGAGGTATGAAATGCAGCGCCGCGCATCGAGCCGGTAAGGCGCCGGAAAGGCATCCGTCGGGCAAACGTCGAGGCAGGCCCGGCAGGAGCCGCAATGGTCGTCCTCAGGCGCGTCCGGCACCAGTTCGGCCGTCGTGAAGATGGTGCCGAGGAACAGCCAGGAGCCATGCGTTCGGCTGACCAGGTTGGTGTGCTTGCCTTGCCAGCCGAGGCCGGCCGCCTCGGCCAGCGGCTTTTCCATCACCGGCGCGGTGTCGACAAACACTTTCACGTCCCCGCCGGCGCGCGCCACGATCTTGCCGGCGATCTCCTTCAGCCGGCCTTTCATCACGTCATGATAGTCGCGGTTCTGCGCATAGGCCGAGATCGCGCCGCGGTCGCGCTTTGCCAGGATGTCGCGTGGGTCGTGGTCGGGGCCGTAATTCATCGCCAGCACGATGATCGAGCGGACCTCTGGCCAAAGCGTCGTCGGTTTGCCTCGCCGCTCGAGCGTTTCGGCAATCCAGCCCATCGAGCCGTGAAAGCCGTCGGCAACGAATTCGGCCAGCCGTTCCGGCGCCTGCGGAATCGCATCGGGCGTGGTGACGGCAACGGCGTCGAAGCCGGCATTCCGCGCCTCGCGGTCGATCAGCGCGCGCAGCTTTGCCGTATCAGAAATCGAGGTCCGCATAATGTGACACCGGCGACAGGCCACGCACCCGGTCGGACAGAAGCGGCCGGAACGAAGGCCGTGATTTCACCCTTGTATACCATTCGCGCGCGGCGCTGTGTTCGCGCCAGTCGATCTCGCCGAGATAGTCGAGCACCGACAGTGCTGCCGCCGCCGCGAGATCGGCATAGGTGACCTTGTTGCCGGCCAGCCAATGACGGGTGCCGGCCAGCCAGTTGGTGTATTTCATGTGCTGGCGGATATTGGCGCGGGCGGCGCGGATCGCCGCCGAATCGGGCGATCCGCCGCCTGCCGTTTCCGGCATGACCGGCTTCAGAACGCGTTCGCGCACCAGATGCCGGGTAACCTCGCTTTCCGCCTTGTTGAGGTACCAGTCGGTCAGCCGGCGGATTTCGGCGCGCTCCATCGGATCCTCGGCGAATAGCCGCTTGTCGCGCTTGAGTACGCCGCGCGTCTCGTCGAGATATTCGGCAATGACCATCGCGCCGACGATCGGCACGTCGCCTTCGGCGAGCAGGATCGGCAGCGTGCCGGCCGGGTTCAGCGCCAGGAACTCCTTGCGCCGCGTCCACGGCTTCTCCTCGATCAGCGCCAGTTCCTCGCCATACTCACCAAAGGCGAGGCGGACGAAGCGGCAGCTGGCGAACATCGGATGGTGGAAAAGCGTCAGCATGGTCCCGCGATAATAGAGCGCACTGGCAAATCGCCGGCTGCGCCGGTAAGTCTTGGCCGCCCGATTCAGCGGGCTGTCAGGGTGCTGCGACCTATAGGGGGAGTTCCGCGCCGTGACAAGCAAGCCCTTTTCTCAAGCCCTCACTCCAACGCCGAGGTTGCCATGGAAAGCCAGACCGTCGTCGAAGCGCTGCTGCTCGGCCTGCTCGAGGGCCTGACCGAGTTCATTCCGGTATCTTCGACCGGTCACATCCTTCTCGCCGGCCATTTCCTCGGCTTTCATTCGACCGGCAAGGCCTTCGAGATCCTGATCCAGCTCGGCGCCATATTGGCGATCCTCAGCGTCTACTTCCGCCGTCTCTGGAAGATGCTGCTCGAGCTACCCTACGATCGGCTGACGCGGCATTTCGTCCTTGGCATTCTCATCGCATTCCTGCCGGCGGCCATTATCGGCGCACTGGCGCATGACTTCATCAAGACGGTGCTGTTCGAATCGCCGCGGCTGATCTGCATCATGCTGATCATCGGCGGTGTCATCCTGCTGCTGGTCGATCGCATGAAGCCGAAGCCGTATTACCACGATGTCGAGCGGTTCCCGACCAGGCTTTATCTGCAGATCGGGCTGTTCCAGTGCTTGTCGCTGATCCCCGGCACGTCGCGCTCGGGTTCGACCATCGTCGGCGCGCTGCTGCTCGGGGTCGACAAACGGGCGGCGGCGGAATTCTCCTTCTTCCTCGCCATACCGACGATGGTCGGCGCCTTCGCCTTCGACCTGTTCAAGAATCGCAATGTGCTGAGCAGCGCCGACCTGCCCATCATCACCGTCGGTTTCGTCGCCGCCTTCGTCACGGCATTGATCGTCGTGCGCTTCCTGCTCGACTACGTCTCGCGCCACGGCTATGCGCTGTTCGGCTGGTGGCGGCTGGTCGTCGGCATCGTCGGGCTGGCGGGGCTGGCAATCTGGGGGTGAGCCGGCGCGGATAGCGCAATCCCAGCCGGAACTCTATTCTTGCCCGAAGCCGAGCCATACGATCTTGTGGACGTTTGGTTGGCAGGGGGAATGCATGAGCGAAGTTCTTGACGCCCTCGTTATTGGCGCCGGTCCGGCGGGACTCGGCGTCAGTTACTTCTTGAAACGGCAGGACCGCGACCACCGCGTGCTCGATCGAGGCCGGATCGGCGAGACGTGGCGAACGCAGCGGTGGAACTCGTTTCGACTGAATTCGCCGACCATTCGCTCCATCTTACCCGGTGATTCCTACGAGGGGCCCGAGCCGTGGGGCGCGATAAGCCACCACGAATTTGTCGCGTATCTCGAAGGCTATGCCGAGCGGCACCGCCTGCCGGTAAGCACCCAAACTCCGGTGCAAGAGCTGACGAGAGACGACGGGATCTTTCGCATCACCACGACGGACGGGGCATTTCTGGCGCGCAACGTGGTGATCGCCACCGGCGACCAGAATCGGCAGGTCCGGCCAGCAGGGTCGGCGGATTTGCCAACCGCAATTGGCCAAGTCGATTCCTCGGCTTATCGCAACCCGGCCGAGTTCGAGAGTGGCGCGGTGCTGGTGGTCGGCAGCGGCCAGTCGGGCGGCCAGATCGCCGAGGATCTGGCGTTGGCAGGACGTGTGGTCTTTTTGGCGACCAGCCGCAACGGCCGTTGGGTGCGGCGCTACCGCGGGGGCAACATACTTAAATGGCTGACGCTGTCCGGTTTTCTCGACGTTCCGCGCAAGGAACTCGTCCTCCCTTCCGGCAAGCTGCAGGCCCGCGCGCTGGTCGGCGCGACGCACACGATCAGTTTGCAATCGCTGAGTGCGCAAGGCGTGGTGCTGCTCGGCCGCTTCAGGGGAGTGGAGAATGGCAGCCTCGTCTTCGGCGACGAGCTCGACGACCACATGCGATTTGCCGACGAGGTCTCCGCGAATACCAAGCGCCTGGTCGACGGGTACATCGAGCGCGCCGGCCTCGATGCGCCACTGGCCGAGGATGATCCGGCCGAGACGGTTGACCCGCGCTTGCCCGATCCTCCGATCCGCTCCCTCGACTGGACGGCGAGCGGCATCAGATCAGTGATCTGGTGCACGGGCTTCACCGGCGATTTCTCATGGGTCCGGCTCCCCGGCGCCCTCGATGCAGCCGGCCAGCCCGTCCACGAGGATGGCGTCGGCGCTGTTCCAGGTCTCTTTTTCGCCGGCCTCGATTTCGGATCGACGCGGAAGTCGGGCACCATACCGGCCATTCCAGAGGAGGCGGCCGCCGTCGTGGAGCGACTTGTCCAAGCGGGAGCCGACTTGCCACGGAACGGCGTCTAAACGAACCGTCGAACGCGGGTTCTTGAACGTGCAAGAACATGACAGCTCTGGCGCGATCAAGACGACGCACGCTGCCTTTTGTCGAAGCGCACCGACAATTTTCCGTAGTCCATTGGTGCGACAGCCAGAAATCGCGGGCACCTTCGATACGGCGCTCCGATTCGCGGCCGACTGCATCCATTGCCTCCATCAGCGTGCGGCGGCCTTGACCTTGGCTGGTCGTCGTCGTGCTGAGAGCACTGGCCATATGGGACGAGCCGGCGCAGTCGTTCGGAATGGTCGACCTGGAGACGCCAAAGGAGGTGCGTCAAGGCGCACGATCGGTCAGCGCGCTCGCGCCTTCCTCCGCGGCGCAATGTGCGCAGCAGTAGATGATGTCATCCTGTTCGACGCCATGTCCGATGATCCGGCATCCGCAATGCGGACATATCGGAGCAAGTTTCTGGACCGCGCATTCGAAGCTGTCGAATGTGTAGGTCTCGTCGGCAATCGTCACGTTGAAAGCCTTGTCGTAGTCATTCCCGCATTGATCGCATCTGGCCATAGTTCTTCTCCTTCTTTCACTGGCTTCAAGCTCGACCAACCTGTCGCGCGGCGATAGGTTCCCGCCAGGATCAGGGGGCCGTCCTAAGCCGGAGACGAGAGCGAGCCTACGCGACGGCGCTGTTCGATCGCACGGATCACCTCGTCGATATCCCGCGGCTCGATGTCGAGTTCCTTCAGGCCAGGCGCGTCGATTGCTGCCACATTGTCCTGACGCATAAGATCGATCTGGTTGCGCGTTATGGGGGCAGCCGGGAGGAGTTCCGCGACGCCAGCCAAGGCGTTCCATACCGCAAACGGCACCGGCATCAGCTTGACGTGCGTATCGAGCTGTCGGGCGATCTCCCGAAGCAGTTCCTTATAGGTATAGATACGCGGGCCACCGAATTCGAATATGGATGAACCCTGGGTTCGCCCGTCGATCAGCCGGCTCACTGCTTCTGCGACGTCTGCCACATAGACCGGCTGAAGCCGTGTGCCACCATCGCCGAACAGCGGATAGACCAGCAGGAGGCGTATCATCCTCACAATGGTCGTGAGGAAAGCGTCGTCAGGTCCTGTCATGACGGCGGGACGCACAATGAAAGCGCCGGGAAATGCGCTTTCCACGGCACCTTCTCCGCGCCCACGCGCCCTTATGTAATTCGAATCCGATTGAGGATCGGAGCCGATCCCTGAAATCTGGACGAACTGGTCGATCTCGCGGTCGCGCGACGCGGCAGCGAGATCGGCCGCGGCTTTCACATGCACGCGTTCAAAGGTCTGGACGCCCTGCTCGACGTAAAGACTGACGGCATTCACGACCGCCTGTGATCCGGTAATGGCCGACCCGATCGAGGACGCATCCAATATATCCGCCTCGACTGCTTCGGGCATCCTTGTAACCGAGGAAAAGACCAGGGCCACGCGAGCCGGATGGCGAGATGCGGCGCGCACCGTGAAACCTCTTTCCAGGAGCCGCTTCACGATCCTGCGCCCGAGAAAGCCAGTTCCGCCGAACACGGTGACGATCCGTTCCGGGTTGAGATCGTCGGGATCCATTTGCCTCGCCATCCCTTTGTCCTCGCATAGCTGCCACGCGGACTGCCCTGGCCGGCATTTGAACCAGCCCGTCGAACATCAGGACGATTGGGGAACAACGCAGGAACGCTTTTGTTCCAGTCAGCGCTGGGCGGATGCTTGACAGATCGGCAAACCATGATCTGAACCGCAGGCGCAGCAAAACGGCCCCACGTCGAGAATGGCCTAGTTTCGCCCGTAAAACACATTCTCGACATGCACCGGCCAGCGCCACGGCAGCACCGCCACCATGTCGAAGCGCACCGATAATTTTCCGTAGTCGGATTGGCGCGACAGCCAGAAATCGGCGGCGCCTTCGATGCGGTGCTCCGATTCGCGACCGACGGCTTCCATTGCCTCCATCAGCGTGCGGCGCGCCTTGACCTCGACGATCAGCACCAGATCGCCACGCCGCGCGATCAGGTCGATCTCGCCGAACCTGGTGCGGTGGCGGCGGGCAAGAATTCGGTAGCCTTTCAGCATCAGCGCCGCCGCCGCCAGCCATTCGCCGTGATGGCCGCGCCGGTAGGCCTTTTGCCGGCTGGCGCTCGGCCGTTCAGCCATCGCCGTCTCCGCCGGTCCCGTCTCTTCCGGCATTCTTGAGGTCGAGCAGCCGACGATAGAGCGTCTGCTTCTGGCCACCCGTCATCTTGGCGGCTTCCGCCGCTGCCTTGGAGGCCGGCATCTCGGCGGCGAGCGAAAGCAGCAGCCGGTCGATGTCTTCAGGCTCATCAGCGACAACATCCGCCAAGCCGACGCAGATGACGATTTCGCCTTTCGGCGTATCAGCTGCGGCGTAATGGCTGGCGAGCGACTGCAGTGTGCCGGTCCGCATCTCCTCGAAGGTCTTGGTCAGCTCGCGGCCGATGGCCGCCTTGCGGGCACCGCCCAGCACCTCGACCATGGCACTGAGCGTCTCGGCCAGCCGGCGCGGCGATTCGAAGAAGATCAACGTTGCCGGCACCGCCTTCAGCGCTTCCAGCCGCGTCAGCCGCTGCCCGGTCTTCACCGGCAGGAAGCCGGCAAACAGAAACGCGTCCGAGGGCAGGCCGGATGCCGTCAAAGCGGCAAGTGCTGCTGATGGGCCGGGGATCGGCACGACACGAATGCCGCGTTCCAGCGCCTCACCGACCAGCCGGTAGCCGGGGTCGGAGATGAGCGGCGTGCAGGCATCCGAGATCAGCGCTACGCTTTGGCCGGCCAGCAGCGCCGCGATCAGCTTCGGTCCGGCCTCGCCGGCATTGTGCTCGTGGTAGGCGGTGGTGCGGCGGCGGATGCCGTAGCGGTCGAGCAGCACGCGGCTGACACGTGTGTCCTCGCAAGCGACGATATCGGCGGCGGCGAGCGTTTCCAGCGCGCGCAGCGTGATGTCGGCGAGATTGCCGATAGGCGTCGCCACCAGGTAGAGCGCCGGCTCGAGCGGCCGGGCGGCGATTTCGGTCTGCCCGACCACATAACTGCGTTTGGCCGATTCGCCGGTCACCTGCACAACTCCGTTCGACCCTGTTTGGCACGGCTCACGCTTGGTTGCAAAAGCCTGGGTTGCAAAGGCCCTGGTTCCAAAAGGGATGCCGACGTGAACCGGCCGCCATGCCTTCGCCACAGTAGGGAACGAAACCGTTGCCGGCGAATTTTACCCCTGATCTCGGGAGGAGCAGGATGAACAGCCTGACGATACAGGACGTCTTCGAACCCTACTATGCCGGCCGCAAACGCTTCGCCGCGCCATGCGACAAGAGCCTGCCTGCCGAAGCCGCAGATGGCAGAGCCAAGAAGCCGCTTGCACGCCAGCGATCGGCAGAGAGCAAGCCCGCAAACGAAACCGACCGCACGATGGAGCACTGACCGGACGATGCCCAATCGCTTCGACATTTTCATCACCCGCCTCGAAACAAAAAGCGCCCGCGATGGCGCAGCGTCACATTCCACAGACGACCAGCACCATGCCTCACGCGACAAAAGCGAGATCAAGCCGGCCCGTTCCGGAGAGACCAGCGAAAAAGATCGCGCCAAACACCGCCACAAGCACGAGGCTTGACCCCGCAAACCTTAGCGATCGGTCGAGACAGTTCTCGAAGCGCGGTTGCGAATGCTCCGCGATGTATCATTCAACCCAGATACTTCGAGACACGCGCCTCCAGCAGGCCCACCAGAGCCGGGTCCATGAATGCATAGTCGTCGGGAATATCGAGGCAGATTACTCGAGCCTTTTTCAGGCTTGTCTTGAATTTCTGCTGCAGTTTGGCGCGGTGCGTTTTTTCCATCACGAAGATGATGTCGGCCCAGGCGACGAGTTCATGCGTCAACGGTATGTCGGCATCGTGATTAGTGCCGGCCGAAGCGACCTCGATGTCCCGCCGCTTGGAAAACACCTGCTCCGCCGTCGGGCTGCGCAAGCGATTCTGGCTGCAGATGAAGAGAACGTTCTTCAACGTGCTATCTGGCCAAATCCGCCACGACCGCATCGAGCACGATCATGCCGGCCGGCGTGGCGCGCAGGCGGGCATTGCCGATCGGCGCCACCAGGCCTTCGTCCTGCAGCACCGACAGCCGTGCCGTCGACAGGCCGCGCCCTGAAAATGCCTCGTAGCGGGAAAGGTCGATGCCTTCCGCCAGCCTCAGCCCCATCAGCAGGAACTCGTCGGCCTCTTCCGACCGCGTCAGGACCTCGCCGCCGGTAACGCCATGACCCTTGGCCTCGACCAGATTGGCCCAGGTCTCCGGCATTTTCTCGGCGATCGTCACCACGCGGCGGCCATTTTCGACGAACCGGCCATGCGCGCCGGGACCGACGCCGACATATTCGCCATAACGCCAATAGGTGAGATTGTGCCGGCTTTCGGCGCCGGGCCTGGCGTGGTTGGAAATCTCGTAGGCCGGCAGTCCGCGCGCGGTGGTGATCTCCTGTGTCAACGCGTAGAGATCGGCGGCAAGCTCATTGTCTGGAATGATGAATTTCCTTGCCGCATGCAGTGCATGGAACGGCGTGCCTTCCTCGATGGTCAGCTGATAGAGCGACAGATGGTCTGCGGCGTGGCCGATCGCCTGCTCGAGCTCCGCCTGCCACGCTTCCGGCGTCTGACCGGGCCGCGCGTAGATCAGGTCGAACGACAGCCGTGGGAATATCTCGCGCGCCAGGCCGATCGCATGCAGGGCCTCATCGACATTGTGCAAACGGCCGAGGAAGCGCAGATCCTTGTCGTTCAGTGCCTGCACGCCAAGCGACACCCGGTTGACGCCGGCCGCGCGATAGCCGCGAAAGCGCTCGGCCTCGACCGAGGAGGGATTGGCCTCCAGCGTCACCTCGATGCCATCAGGCACCGTCCAGTTCTTCGCCACTGCATCCAGCACCGCCGCCACGGTCTGCGGTTTCATCAGCGATGGCGTGCCGCCGCCAAGAAAGATACTGGTCACCTCGCGCGGCCCGGTGCGGCCGCGCATCGTCGCCAGCTCGGTCTCGAAGGCGCGGGCAAAACGCTCCTGGTCGACCGGCTGGTGGCGGACATGGCTGTTGAAGTCGCAATAGGGGCATTTGGCCGCGCAGAATGGCCAGTGGACATAGACGCCGAAACCGGGGCTGCGGTCGAGCAGCATGGTCATGCGCCGGCCAATCGGGCTTGCGCGAATTTCTGGAAGGCGCGGGCACGGTGCGACAATGCGGTTGGCTGGCCGGGCTTCCAGCCATGCTTTTCCTCCGCGCTCATCTCGCCGAAGGTCTTTTCGAACCCGTAGGGCAAGAACACCGGATCGTAGCCGAAGCCTAGCTCGCCGCGCGGCGGCCATACCAGCGTGCCCTCGACCTCACCGCGAAAATATTCCGCCTGGCCATCGGGGAAGGCCAGGCAGATGACCGCGACAAAGCGGCCCTTGCGCTGGGCAGGCGTGATCGCGCCAACTTCTTGCAAGGCCACTTCCGTGCGCTGCATGGCCATGCCGAAGTCGCGGGAGCCGTCCGGCGTCTCGGCCCAGTTGGCGGTGTAGACGCCGGGTGCGCCGTCGAGCGCATCGACACACAGGCCGGAATCGTCCGACAGCGCCGGCAATCCAGTGGCCTTGGCGGCAGCCAAGGCTTTTATGAGGGCGTTCTCCTCGAAAGTGGTGCCGGTCTCGTCCGGTTCCGGCAGGCCGTATTCCTTTGCGGACTTCGCTTCAATGCCGAATGGCGCCATCAGATCGGCGAATTCCCGCAATTTACCGGCGTTATGGCTGGCGACGACGATCTTATGCCCGTCAAGCGAATGAACAGTTGGCGAATGCATCAGATGCCCCAGATTCTTGGCTCGGCGAATTCGATCGAATTGCCCGACGGGTCGCGAATATAGATCGAGCGGCCGCCCTGCGGCCATTCGAACTCGCTTTCGATGGCAATTTTCTTCGCCTCAAGATGCGCTTTCCAGCGTGGGATTTCATCCGCGCTTGCGGCGAAGCAAAGATGGCCCTGGCCGACCGCGCCATGCGGCGGTACTTTGAGCTTGGCGTCGGCCGGCGGCGGCACTTTGGTCGCCTCGGCATTGAACATAAGCAGCACGCTGTCGCCGCAGCGGAAGAAGAGATGCCTGCCATCGACCTTGCCGAGCAGATCGAGCCCGAGCACGCCCGAATAGAACCGTTCCGCGGCAGCAAGGTCCGTCACGTAGAGTGCTGATTCCAGGATTGCAGAAGGGGTCACAGGATCGCCAATCTCATCAATATTGACCGCAGCTAAGCCACCGCCATTTGCTGCAAGCTGACCAGGCGCTGAATACCTTTCTTGGCGAGCCCCATCAGCGCCGCGAACTGCTCTTCCGAGAACGGCTCGCCCTCGGCCGTGCCTTGGATCTCGACGATGCCGCCCTTGCCGGTCATGACGAAATTGGCGTCGGTACTGGCCGAGGAATCCTCGATATAGTCGAGGTCGATGACCGGCTGGCCATCATGGATGCCGCAGGAGATCGCCGCAACGTGATCCTTCAGCACCTTGCCCAGGCTCGCCATCTGGCGGGTTTCCATCCAGCGCAGGCAGTCGTAGAGCGCCACCCAGCCGCCGGTGATCGAAGCGGTGCGCGTGCCGCCGTCGGCCTGGATCACGTCGCAGTCGACGGTGATCTGCTGCTCGCCGAGCGCCTGCAGATCGACCACGGCGCGCAGGGAGCGGCCGATCAGCCGCTGGATTTCCAGCGTGCGGCCGCCTTGTTTGCCGGCCGAAGCCTCGCGGCGCATGCGCTCGCCGGTCGAACGCGGCAGCATGCCGTATTCCGCCGTCACCCAGCCCTTGCCGGAGTTGCGCATCCAGCCCGGCACCTTTTCCTCCAGGCTGGCCGTACACAGCACATGCGTGTCGCCGAACTTCACCAGGCACGAGCCTTCCGCATGCTTGGAGACGCCGCGCTCGAAGGAGATGGGGCGCATTTCGTCGAATTGGCGTTTGGAAGGGCGCATTCAGGCTTCTTTCTTTCTTCGGAATCTTGGCCGGGGAATCTTGGCCGGCTTGTAGCCGCACGGGGCGTGAGGCGCAAAGGAAAATGGACCGGTTGCGCCGACACCGCGGAAGTCTATATCTTCGGGGCGGAGGTTTTTGGCTCGAAATGACAAAGGCAGTCGATCCCGGTTTGCAGTCGCACGTGCTCCCGTCGCACGCGCTGCAATCGCCCGCGCTTCAATCGCTCGACATGCGTTCGCGCGACATCTTCCGGCGCATCGTCGATTCCTATTTGAGGGATGGCGAGCCGGTCGGTTCGCGCAGCCTGTCGCGCATCCTGCCGTCGTCGCTGTCGCCGGCCACCATCCGCAACGTGATGAGCGACCTTGAGCATCTCGGCCTGATCTATGCGCCGCACATTTCGGCTGGCCGGTTGCCGACCCAGGCAGGCCTGCGCTTCTTCGTCGATGCTTTCATGGAACTTGGTGACCTCTCCGACGAGGAGCGCCGTACCATCGAGGCCCAGGTGCGCGCCTCCGGCTCGGGCGCGACGCTGGAGCATATGCTGACCGAGGCCAGCCAGATGCTGTCCGGCATGTCGCGCGGCGCCGGCCTCGTGCTCGCCGCCAAGAATGAGGTGGCGCTTAAGCACATCGAATTCATCCAGCTCGAGCCGACCAAGGCGCTGGCCGTGCTGGTCTCGCAGAACGGCGACGTCGAAAATCGCGTCATCGATCTGCCCGCCGGCATCACCATCTCGCAATTGCACGAAGCCTCCAACTTCCTCAACGCCCATATCCGCGGCCGCACCCTGGCCGAGGCGCGGGTCGAGATCGCCCGCATCAAGGAAGAGACCAGGGCAGCCCTCGACACGCTGTCGCACGATCTGGTCGAGAAGGGCCTGGCGGTCTGGGCAGGCGCTGAAAGCGGCGTGCCTGGGCGGCTTATCGTGCGCGGCCGCGCCAATCTCCTGGAAAACGTCACTGCCCAGGCCGACATAGAATTGCTGCGGCATCTGTTTGAGGATCTGGAGACGCAGGATGGGCTGATCCAGCTTCTCGACCTCGCCGAGGCAGGCCCAGGCGTGCGCATATTCATCGGTTCGGAAAACAAGCTGTTTTCGCTGTCTGGCTCCTCGCTGGTGGTGGCACCCTATCGCGACAAGGACGCGCGCGTCGTCGGTGCGCTCGGCGTCATCGGGCCGACGCGGCTGAATTATGCGCGCATAGTACCGATGGTCGACTATACCGCGCAGCTGATTTCGCGCATGCTGAGCTAGGAGCCGCCGCGGGCCTGCCGCAAGGAGGAGAAAAGAATGGCGCTGGAATCGTTCAAGGCCCAGATCAGTCTGCTGCTCGAAGAAATGATCAACCAGCCAGAGGATCAGCACGAGGTGCAAGAGCAGTTGCGCGAGAAGCTGCAAGAGATGCGGGCGATGGGTCTGCCGCTGCCGGCCGATCTGGTCGCGCTGGAAAAGCGCCTCGACGACGACTTTTACGCCTCTGGCAACTGAACGGGTTCGGCTTCAAATCCTCGTGTGCTGGACGGCCGCTTGGAACGATCAATACCTGATGCCGTTTGCCCTGTTCGAGGCGAATCCCGGAGGACGTTGATGATCCGATCTGGCGGCTTTGCGGCCGTTGCCGCTGCCCTCCTTGTTGCGACACCGGCAGCCGCCCAGCAGGCGGACCAGAATGTGCTCAAAGGCGAAGCCGCGTTTGGCGATTGGCACGCCGACAGGCCTGGCGTCCGACGCCTGATTGGGCCGCGAGACATGCCGGCAGCCGACCCCGCCCAATCCGCTTCGAACGGCGCCGGCGTGGCGGAACGGCCCGAACGCGCCAAGCCAGAATTGCCGTCGGGCTTTTCGGCTGAAATGATCGCATCCGGCATCGTCAATCCACGTGTCGTGCGCGTCGCTCCGAATGGCGACCTGTTTGTTGCCAACAGCCATGCCGACCAAATACGCGTCTATCGTCTCGCCGAGGGCAGCGCCAAGCCCATCGAGAAAGCGATCTTCGCCAAGGGGCTCAATTATCCCTACGGCATCGCCTTCTATCCGCCAGGAGACAAACCGCAATGGGTTTATGTCGCGAACAGCGACAGCATCGTCCGCTTCCCCTATCGCGATGGCGACCTGAAGACATCCGGCAAACCAGAAACCATTGTCGCCCAAATCCCGTCGGGTGGTCACACGACCCGCGACATCGCCTTCTCGCAGGACGGCAAAACGCTTTATTTGTCGGTTGGCTCCGCCTCGAACGTCGCCGAGGATATAGGTAAGGAGCCGGATAGCGGCCTCGACGCCTGGGCCAAATCAAAGCCGCTCGGGGCGGCCTGGGGCTCCGAGGACGGCCGTGCCGATGTGCTCGCCTTTGACCCGGATGGGAAAAATCCCCGAACTGTCGCCACCGGCCTGCGCAACTGTACGGGCATGACCGTGCAGCCCGCCACCGGCGCATTGTGGTGCGTCGTCAATGAGCGCGACGAACTCGGCGACAATGTGCCGTTCGAATTTGCAACAGCGGTCAAGGACGGCGGATTCTATGGTTGGCCTTGGTACTACATCGGCAATAACGAGGATCCGCGCCATCAGGGCGAGCGGCCAGACCTCGCCGGCAAGGCCACTGTCCCCGATGTATTGATGCAGGCGCATTCGGCGCCGATGAATATAGCCTTCTACGACGGCAAGAACTTCCCGGCGGATTATCAGGGTGACGCCTTCGTCGCCATGCATGGTTCGTGGAACCGTGGCGCCAGGACCGGCTACAAGGTGGTGAGGCTCAAATTCAGGGATGGCAAGCCGACAGGCGAATATGAGGACTTCATGACCGGCTTCGTCATCTCGAACGACGCCGTCTGGGGCCGACCGGTCGGTGTCGCGATGGCCAAGGACGGCTCGCTGATCGTCACCGAGGACGGCAACGGCACCATCTGGCGCATTACCTACGAAGACGGCCGCTCCTGAACGGCGGTGTCGCCTGCTGCGCTGGCGCAATCGAATTCGGCCCGAGGGAATTCACCCAACTTCAACATTGTGCGACAAGCGCCAATCATGACACTCACCGGGTTCCTCGCCTATAGCGCCGCCCTCGGCATCGCCGCAGCCATCCCCGGCCCAGGCGTCACCGCGCTTGTCGCGCGTGCGCTGGGTTCCGGCTTCCGCTCGTCGCTGGCCATGTCGTTCGGGCTGATGCTCGGCGACCTGACCTATTTGACTGCCGTGGTGCTCGGCCTGGCTTTCGTCGCACAGACTTTCGGCATGGTCTTCCTGGCCATCAAATGGCTGGGCGTCGCCTACCTCGCCTTTCTTGGCTGGCGTTTCTGGACGAGCGGCATCACGCCCGAGACGGTGGAGGCCAAGAAAGGCAAGGGCGGCTTGACATCCAGCTTTATAGCCGGCCTCGCCGTCACGCTCGGCAATCCGAAGACGATGATCTTCTATCTTGCCATCACCCCGACCATCGTCGATCTGAAGACGATCACGCTGGCCGATTACGGCATTCTTGTCGCGCTCACCATCGTCGTCCTGCTCGTCGTGCTGGTGCCCTATCTGGCGCTGGCGGCCAAGGCGCGCTGGTTCCTGAAGTCGCCGCGGGCGCTGAGGGCACTCAACCGCACCGCCGCCGGCTTCATGGTCGGTGCGGCGGCGGCAATTGCTGCCCGCCAATAAATCTCTTTCGCCAATCCGCCCAAGGATTGCCACGCCTTGCAAGGGCGGGGGTACTCAGCACGAACTTCACTCGGATATTTTTCGATCGACAGCCTATCTTGCGCGGCGGATGGCTCTATCCTAGGCCCCGCCCGACTCTTGCCGCTTGACCTCTGGGAGGAAATCAATGAACAAGCCCGCCACCCCCGCACACGTGCCCGGCCGCGGCCGCATCTACAATTCGATCACCGAGACGATCGGCGACACGCCGCTGGTGCGGCTTGATAAATTCGCCAGGGAGAAGGGCGTCGTCGCCAATCTGCTGGCCAAGCTCGAATTCTTCAACCCGATCGCCTCGGTCAAGGACCGCATCGGCGTGTCGATGATCGAGGCATTGGAGGCTTCGGGCAGGATTACGCCCGGCAAGACCACCCTGATCGAGCCGACCTCGGGCAATACCGGCATCGCGCTCGCCTTTGCCGCCGCTGCCAAGGGCTACAAGCTGATCCTGACCATGCCGGAAACCATGTCGGTCGAACGCCGCAAGATGCTGGCTCTGCTCGGTGCCGAACTGGTGCTGACCGAAGGGCCGAAAGGCATGAAGGGCGCCATCGCCAAGGCGGACGAGCTGGCGGCAACGCTGCCCGACGCTGTCATTCCGCAGCAATTCGAAAACCCGGCCAATCCGGAAATCCATCGCCGCACCACGGCCGAGGAAATCTGGAACGACACCCATGGCGAAGTCGATATCTTCGTTGCCGGCATCGGGACCGGCGGCACCATCACCGGCGTCGGCCAGGTGCTGAAGAAGCGTAAGCCCTCGGTGCATGTCGTCGCCGTCGAACCGGAAGCCTCGCCGGTGCTGTCGGGCGGCCAGCCAGGCCCGCACAAGATCCAGGGCATTGGCGCCGGCTTCGCGCCAAAAATCCTCGACACGACGATCTATGACGAAATCGTCAAGGTCTCGAACGAGGATTCGGTTGCCAATGCACGGCTCGTCGCTCGGCTCGAAGGTGTGCCGGTCGGCATCTCGTCGGGTGCCGCCCTGCAAGCGGCGATCGTCGTCGGCTCGCGGGCCGAGAACAAGGGCAAGAACCTCGTCGTCGTCATCCCCTCTTTCGCCGAGCGCTATCTCTCGACGATCCTGTTCGAGGGATTGGGCGCTTAGACACGAGCGTTTTTGACCGGTCAGTAGCGATCCTTCGCGATGCCCTCCGACATCAAATACTCTGTATCACGCGTCGGCGTGGACCGCTGAAAAACCACCTGTGGCGGGCGTCGTTCGCTTGAGCGGCGGGTCCCTTCCGTATCAAATCGTCGCTGCCCGGCAGGTGGAGGACTTCATGTACAAGCTCTATACGCGTGCCAATACCGGCGGCTTTGTCATCGAGGCGGCGCTCGCTTTGGCGGGCGTGCCTTTCGACCAGATCGACGTTCCGAAGGGCCGACCCGACCAGGCCTTTTTAGATATCAGCCCCTTGAACCAGGTGCCGGTCCTGATCTTGCCGGACGGACGCTCGATGACCGAATCGGCGGCGATCTGCATCCTGCTGGCCGAGCGCCACCCGGAAGCAGGACTGGCGCCCGCAGCAAGTTCGGCTGACCGTGCCGACTTCCTGCGCTGGATGTTTTTCATGTCCTCCGTCATCTATTCGGCTGACCTGCGGTTCTTCTACGCTCATCGCTACACGACCGATCCCCGCGGCGTGGACGCTGTCAAACGGGCGGCGGTCTCGGAAATGGATCGCAGCTTCGCCATTCTCGATGCCGCCCTCGCAGGCCAGGACTGGCTGGCCGGCGACCAACTCTCGCTGGCCGACATCTATCTCGTCATGTTGGTGGCCTGGCATCCGGAGGTCGCGAAGGTTCCAACCGCTTGGCCGAATATCGGACGCCTGTGGGCCAATTTGCGGGAACATCGAGTGATAAAGAGGCTGAATGCTTCCCACGACATGTGGCCGGCCTAAGCACTCCGCCTTGTCTCAGTGTCTTTCCGCGTGGCCGAGCCATGCCCGTCGTTCCTGCAGGAACCGGCGCACGGCCGGATCGCGTTCGAGGCCGATAGCCCGGTCATAGGCCTCGCTCGCTTGCGGAACTTTGCCGAGTCTGGCCAGCAGGCCCGCGCGGGCGGCCCAGTAAGGTTGATAGTCATACAGGCGCTTGTCGCCGCTGAGTTGATCAAGCGCGCCCAATCCTTCTGAAGCACCTTCGGCCTCGGCAATCGCCACCGCACGGTTGATCGACACCACCGGCGAGCCGGCAATCACCGACAGCGCGTCGTAGAGCTCCTTGATCGCGACCCAGTCGGTACAACCGGTCAGCCGCCGTGTCGTATGGGCGGATTGCACGGCGGCCTCGAGCTGGTAGCGGCCGACAACACCCTCGGCGGCCGCGCGCCCGAGCAGCGCCTCCGCTTCATCGATCAGGGTGTCGTCCCACAATGCAAGATCCTGCTCGGCCAGCGGCACATAGTCACCCGCCGCATTGCGCCGGGCTGCACGCCGCGCCTCGGCGAACAGCATCAGCGCCAGCAGGCCGAGTGCTTCCGGCTCATCCGGCATCAGCGAGGCGATCAGACGGCCGAGCCAGATGCCTTCGGTCGCGAGATTGCGGCGCCGCGTTTCGGTGCCGGCCGGGTCGGACCAACCTTCGGCAAACGCCGCGTAGATCGCTTCCAGAACGGTGCCCAGCCGCTCGCCGAGCTCGGCCCGCTCCGGCACGCGGAACGGAATGCCTGTCTCGCGAATTCGCGTCTTGGCGCGCACCAGGCGCTGGCTCATCGTGGCTGGCGAGACAAGAAAAGCCGAGGCGATGGTCGCTGCGTCGAAGCCCAGGACCGTCTGCAGGATCAGCGGTGCTCGCACGCCGGCCTCAATCGCGGGATGGGCGCAGGCAAACATGAGCCTGAGCCGCTCGTCCGGCAGGTCTTCCTCGGCCATGCGCGCCTCCATCTCCTCGGCGATGAGTCTGAGGTGGTCGCGGCCCGCCTCGCGTGTCAGCCGCCGTCTGACCGCGTCGACGCGGCGCTTGCGTGCCACCGCCAGCAGCCAGGCTTCCGGCTTGTCGGGCACGCCCGCCTGTGGCCAACGCTCGAGCGCCGCTGCAAAGGCATCGGCCAATGCGTCCTCTGCAGCGGCCACGTCGCGCGTGCGTGCGGCGAGATAGGCGACCAGCTTGCCGTAGCTTTGCCGGGCGGCCGCTGCCGCCGCCGCCCGCGCAGTATCGGGCAATTCCGGCATCACATGGTGAGTTCCCAGATCGGCCGCACCTCTACCGTGCCGGTGCTGGCGCCCGGGCAGCGCGCCGCCCAGGCAATGGCGGCGTCGACGTCCTCCGCTTCGATCATATAGAAGCCGGCAAGCTGCTCCTTGGTGTCGGCATAGGGGCCGTCGAGCACGTTGGTCTTGCCATTGGCCATCCGCACCGAGGTAGCGGATTGCGTCGGCTTCAGCCGGTCGCCGGCGAGCCAGGCGCCGGATTTCTTCAACGCTTCGGTGTAGGCGACGTACGCGCTCGACATCTGTGTCACCGCATCTGCTGGCGCGGCTGCCATCCCCGCTTCGTTTCCATAGATCAAAAGCATGTATCGCATGGTCTTCTCCCGTTTCTCGAAGGCCGCATCGTTGCGAGCCGGACTTATGTCGCGCGGCCCTGCCGGATTTCGACAAGCGCTGGAAAAATCTTTCTGCCGCGATACGACCTCGCGCAAGCGCCAACGTGTTGCGGCACTGCTTAGCCGTTCGTCTAATCGCTGCTATTGCGGGTTGGCATTTCCCGCCCGCTGTCTAAACTCGCTTCGCTTCATGCCGCCGAGGAGGGAACGGCGACGAATTTTCAGGGAGGAAATCGCATGCTCAATTTCAGGACGAAATTTGTTGCAGCCGGCGTGCTGGCGCTGTCGCTTGGCCTTGGCGCGGTATCGGTCAAGGCACAGGAATTCATCAACGTGCTGACCGGCGGCACTTCCGGCGTCTACTATCCGCTCGGCGTCGCGCTGTCGGAAATCTACGGCAAGGGCATCGAAGGCGCGCGCACCCAGGTGCAGGCGACGAAAGCGTCGGTCGAAAACCTCAACCTGCTGCAGCAGGGCAAGGGCGAGATCGCCTTTGCGCTCGGCGATTCCGTGAAGCTGGCCGCCGAAGGCAATACCGAAGCAGGCTTCCCAGGCAAGCTCGACAAGCTGCGCGGCATTGCCGCCATCTATCCCAATTACATCCAGATCGTCGCCAGCAAGGAATCCGGCATCAAGACGCTCGCCGATCTCAAGGGCAAGAGCCTTTCGGTCGGCGCGCCGGCCTCAGGCACCGAGCTCAACGCCCGCACGATATTTGCCGCTGCCGGGCTGAAATACGAAGACCTCGGGCGGATCGAATATCTGCCCTTCGCCGAATCGGTGGAGCTGATCAAGAACCGCCAGCTCGACGCCACGCTGCAGTCGGCTGGCCTTGGGGTCGCGTCGATCCGTGACCTCGCCACCTCAGTGCCGGTAAACATCGTTGCCGTGCCGGCGGAGGACGTCGCCAAGATCGGCTCGCCCTACCTTTCCGTGGTCATCCCCAAGGGCACCTACGAGGGCCAGACCGAGGATGTTGCGACCGCCGCCGTCGGCAATTTCCTGATCACCAGCGCCGATGTCTCCGACGAGACCGCCTACCAGATGACGAAACTGCTGTTCGAGCATCTCGACCAGCTCACCGCTGCCCACGCCGCCGCCAAGGCGATCGACCCGGCCAAGGCGCTCGACGGCATGCCGGTGCCGCTGCATCCAGGCGCCGAGAGGTATTACAAGGAAAAGGGATTGGTGAAGTAAGGAGCCATCCCTCCCCCTTGAGGAGAAGGTGAACAGCTGCCGAAGGCGAATGGACGGGTGGGGTCGGTTGCGGCCGCGCACTGCCGCACCGACCCCACCCGCCTCGCTTCGCTCGGCACCCTCCCCTCGAGGAGGGGACCGCCCCGCCAGGAACCCCGCTAATGACCGTAACCCCGACCGTTCTTTCCCCCACAGCGGAAGCTCCTGTCGAAGGATTGCCGCCTGGCTTCGGCGAAGGCATCGCCGGCAAGGCGGTTTTTTTTATCGCCATCGCCTTCTCCATCTTCCAAATCTACATCGCCGCCTATGGCAGCCTGCCGAGCCAGGTCATACGCGCCATGCATGTCGGCTTCCTGCTGCTGCTCGGCTTTGCCCTAATCGCCAATCTGCGCGCCAAAAGCGTCCCGGCGAAAGCAGTGTTCTGGGCGCTCGGCCTGCTTGGTTTCGCTACCGGTCTGTACAATTGGGTGTTCTATGCCGACCTCATCCGCCGCTCCGGCTTTCTCACCACGCCTGACCTGATCGTCGGCGCGGTGCTGGTCGTGCTGGTCTTCGAGGCGGCGCGGCGGTTAATGGGGCTGCCGCTCGCCGTCATTGCCTTCATCTTTCTCGCCTACGCATTTGCCGGCAATCATCTGCCGCCGCCGTTCATCCATCGCGGTTATGATTTCGCCCAGCTCGTCGACACCTTCGCCTATGGCACCGAAGGCATCTACGGCACGCCGATCTATGTCTCGGCCGCCTACATCTTCATCTTCGTCGTTTTCGCCGCCTTTCTTGAGCGCGCCGGCATGATCGCGCTGTTCAACGATTTTGCGCTTGGCCTGGTCGGCTCATGGCGCGGCGGCCCGGCGCAAGTCTGCGTGCTGTCCTCGGCGCTGATGGGCACCATTTCCGGCTCCGGCGTCGCCAATGTGGTGGCCAGCGGCCAGTTCACCATCCCGCTGATGAAGCGCTTCGGTTTCCGCTCGGCTTTCGCCGGCGCCGTCGAGGCGACCTCGTCGATGGGCGGCCAGATCATGCCGCCGGTGATGGGAGCGGTTGCCTTTATCATGGCCGAGACCCTGAACATCCCCTATGCTGCGGTGGTCAAGGCGGCGATCATTCCGGCGCTGCTCTATTTCGGCGCCTGTTTCTGGCAGGTGCACCTGGAAGCCGGCAAGGCCGGCCTGCACGGCATGGCCAAGGCTGACCTGCCCAATCCGTGGGATGCGGTGAGACAACATTGGCCGCTGGTACTGCCTCTCGCAGCACTGATCTACCTGCTGTTTGCCGGCTACACACCGGTGTTCGCCGGCACCATGGGCCTGGCGTTGACCATTGTGCTTATCCTCGGCACGCCGCTGGCAGCATCGATCGGGCCGCTCGCCTTCCGCATCGTCTTCTGGCTGGCGCTCGGGCTTGCCGCGGCTTCCTTCATGAAATTCGGCGTCAACATCCTCAGCCTGGTCATCGCCGTGCTGGTCGCCGCCTGCCTCACCTTCAAGGGCGGGCGCGAGACGCTGCGCATATGCGTGGATTCCCTTGCCGAAGGAGCAAAGAACGCGCTGCCGGTCGGCATTGCCTGCGCCATTGTCGGCATCGTCATCGGCACGTTGACGCTTACCGGCATCGCCTCGACCTTCATCGGCTGGATCATCTCGATCGGCGAGAACAATCTGTTCCTGTCGCTGCTTTTGACCATGCTCACCTGCCTGGTGCTCGGCATGGGCATACCGACCATTCCCAACTACATCATCACTTCGTCGCTGGCCGGGCCAGCGCTGCTGTCGCTCGGCGTGCCGTTGGTGGTCAGCCATATGTTCGTCTTCTATTTCGGCATCATGGCCGATCTCACCCCGCCTGTGGCGCTGGCCGCCTTCGCCGCCGCGCCCATGGCCAAGGAAAGCGGCCTCAAGATCGGCATCCAGGCCACCAAGCTTGCCATTGCCGGCTTCGTTGTGCCGTTCATGGCGGTCTATACCCCGGCGCTGATGCTGCAGGACCCCGGCCCGATCGCCGCCCAGTTCGGCTATCCCGTCGAGGTCGCCTATATCGTCATCAAAGCCTGCATGGGTATCGTCCTGTGGGGCGCCGCGGCCGTCGGATTTCTCGCCCGGCGCATGGCCTGGTGGGAACGCCTCGTCGCCTTCGCCGCCGGCGTGCTGCTGGTTGCGGCGCTGCCGCTCACCGACGAGGCGGGCTGGGCGCTGTCCCTTGCCTGGATCGGCTGGCACTGCTGGCGCGCGCGGCAGGCTTCGCTGGCTAATTCAGCATGAGCCTCTGCATCGTCGCGGCCGGCAAGACGGTGACGCTCGCGGTTGCTGCCTTCACGCTCTCCTGGGTGCATTCGGTGGAGAAGACCCAGTGGCAGGAAGACTGGAAGGTGCTGCCGTCCGGCCTGCAGCTGGTCGAGGCCCGCATCAAGGGATCGGGCGCCGGGATGGAGCCGCCGCAAGGCTCGGTGCTGAGAAACGGCTGGTGGGTCTATGCGCCCAACGTCAGGCCACAGCGGCGCCTCGCGCTCGCCGCCTCGGGCGCCACGGGTCAGGGCTGGACGCTGTGCACGGCGCAGGACTGTCGCGAACTGGCCAAGCTGGCAGGCGGCACGATCTCGCTGGAGCCGTGCGGGCCGGAGGGCTCCAGCCAGCCGCGGTAGCGGGCGATCATGCCGGCAAGCGGATGCGAGATCTCGACATGGAAGCGGAAGCGGCCATCCTTCACCGTTTCGTAGGAAGTCGAGCGTGGACCGAGCCACATCGGAAGCGGCAGGCCAAAAAAACTCCAGCGGCGCAACACCAGCGCCAGCCGGCCGTCTTCGGCAACCAGCGCCATCGCGAAGGTCAGCGGGCCGAAGCGTTCGCACAGCAAGCGCTGCGATCGACCCCGGCCTGCGGACTGTAGGCTCGAAAAACTGTGCTTGCCGAATGTCCGGGTCCAGGTCTCGCTGTCCTTGTCGGTGTCGAAGCGGACATGAACCGGGATGTCCTCGCTTGCCCCGGGGAAGCCGACCGTCCAGGCCATTAGCCGGCCAAGAACATTGCGCCCGCGTTCGACGCGCGCGCGGCCTGCGGCCGTGATCGTACGGTCATGCATTGACCGAATTGCCTCGGGAAGGCCTTGCCAGGCGGCACCGAGCAGCTCGGCATAAAGCGGCTTGTCCTCGTCCGCCGCCCCGTTCCTGAAGCCGGTGTAGATTGTCCGCCCGGCGAACAGGGCTTCATAATCCCGGAGCTCCAAATCGCGCACCCCCGCCCGTGCGCCCGGCGCGGGCTGATGTCCGGCCAGCGCTTTGCGGGCCAGTGCTTCGACCGCCATCGACGGGATCAGCGGCCCGTCATTGCCCTCGGCCAAGAGATGCCACGAGCGCTTGACGATGGCGCCCGCCCGGTCCGATCCCTCCACCTCGACGAACATGCCGCCGCGATGCTCGCCCCAGCGCAGCCGGTTCGTTGCCTGATGCATCAGCGGCGCCAGTGACGAAAGCGAACCGATCAATCCGGCGCGCACCAGCCAGGCGAGGCCGATCAGGGCGCGGTGCAGCACCTCGGGTACCGGCCCGGCTCCCATCCAGATGGTCCTCGCCTCCGGCCAAAGCGCGGCCAAGGCGCGCAGGTCCGGAACGTCGACCAGAGAAAACAGCGCGTTTCGAAGCGGCAGCCGGCCCGGCGGCGCGATAGTGTAGCGCAGCTGCTCGGTAAACGGACGGCCTTGTTCGGGACGGCCATTGCGAACAAGCCGCACCGGCCGACCGGCATAACCGGCGATAGCCCGGATGACGTTCCCGCCGACGCCGGCAAAGGGCGAAGGCGCGATGCCGCCGCGAATGCCGTCGACCCGCGTCAGGTCCGAAGACAGGCGACGCACCACCGCCGCCGTCAGCACCGGAAAGCTCGAGACGCCGGACAGCACGAAGACGCCGGCGTTTCGCGCCGCCTCGTCGAACGCAGAGACACCGGCGACGAAATCCGAGCCGTCGGCTAGATCGAGATAGTTGATGCGCCGGGCGATGCAGGCCTCGATCAGGCGATAGCGTCCCTCGCCATAGGCCTGGAACGGACCGCTCGCGTCGACTACAATATCAGGCTCAAATGCAGCGAGTTGCGCGACGAGATCGCCGTCACAGTCGAACAGTGCCGGCACCAGCTGGGCTGCTGTCGGGGCGCTTCTTGCAATACGCGTCAGCCTTGGCGAGCGAGCGCCCGGCGACAAAGAGGATCAGATGCGGCTCGCCCTCCAAAAGCTCGACGGTGCGACCGCCAAAGGTGCCATAGCCGCCGACGACAAGAACCTTCATCCGCAGTTCCCCCAAAATGCCCCGCCCGCTCCCGGCCACGGCAACGAACCTAGCCGATCAATCTTGCCCTCACCTCGGCGGAAGGGATTTCGCAATTGTCCTTCTTGCCGAACAGGGCGTAGCGGTTCTTTGCGATGCGGTCGTAGAGCCAGTCGCGAAGCGGGCGCGGCAACAGCAGCAGGATCCGCGCCGCCCGCCACGGCCAGCCGAGTTCGGCCATGACGGCAACGAAACTGTCCAGGCGGGTGAAAGCCGCGCCGTCGACGATGACGAGATTGGTCTCGTAGCGATCCGTCCGCAGCCCGTATTTCTTGAACAGCATCTCGCCGAAGGGCGACTGCGCCGTTACGAAATGGAAGCGGCCCTTGCGGTCGAGCTTCACCACCATGCGCACAAAGCCCGAGCACAACACGCAAATACCGTCGAACACGATCAACGGGCGACTTGATTCGAATTCTGGCGGCTCAGGAGAATGGTTCGGCTTGACGATCACGTGACGCCCGGCAGCTGGTGTCAGGCGACACTAGGCCTGCCGGCGGCTGGATCAAAGCCCGGAATGCTAGAGGCCTGGTGTTGTCGCACGCCGTCTGTCGGTCAGCGCAGGGCGCTCGGCGCGATAGGTCGTTGACCGATTGTCGGCGTCGGGCCGGCAGATACGGCTGTCGTGACGGCTCTCCATGCTCATCATCAGCGCACGCTGATCCCAAGCGTGTTGCCACGGCGCGCGCAGGCGGGGCCTGGGCCGCGCATATAATAGCGCTCAGGCCGATAGGTCGGCGCGACGAATTCGCGGATGGCGGCGGCATAGCCGGCGATTTGATTCCAAAAGCTCAT
Organism: Mesorhizobium sp. M0522; assembly: GCF_040321085.1. Taxonomy (NCBI): domain Bacteria; kingdom Pseudomonadati; phylum Pseudomonadota; class Alphaproteobacteria; order Hyphomicrobiales; family Phyllobacteriaceae; genus Mesorhizobium; species Mesorhizobium sp. M0522. The sequence goes on along the minus strand of NZ_JAMYQW010000007.1, from coordinate 197,914 downwards.
TTTACTCGGTCCCTGTCCCGTTTCGGATGTCCCTTCCGAATTGCGGGGATCATAGCGTCCAGGCGTGAATAGTCGGTGAACGCGATGTTAATCTCTGGTCGAAAATGCCTTTGTTCATGGCTGGAATGCGGCTGATTCGCGGTGTTTCCATGCAGTCCGTCGGCATTTCGTCCAGTGTGACTTTTGCATCACATATGTTTCGCCTGAATGTCGCAGAGGCGCGGTTTTGTTTCAGGTTTTGCCGGACCGCGAAATTTCCGTGCACGCGGCCGGAAAACCAGGAACCGGCCCGTCAGCCGCACGTTGATTTCCCAGTGCCGGGACGAACCGGCTCCGCAGGCTGTGGTGCTCGGGTGGGCCGCAGCCAAAAAATCCGAAACTGCAAGAGCAATGGAAAGGCAAAGGCCATGGGTTTCTTTTCGAAGGATATCAAAACCCTCGACGACCTCTTCGTGCACACGCTGCGCGACATCTATTACGCTGAAAAACAGATCGAGAAATCGCTGCCGAAGATGATCGACAAGGCGAGTGATCCGCAGCTGAAAGCGGGCTTTGAGAAACATCTCGCTCAGACCAAGGGTCATATCCAGCGTGTCGAGCAGGTGTTCGAACTGCACGGCGTGAAGGCCAAGCAGGTCGACTGCCCGGCCATCGACGGCATTCTCGAAGAAGCCGACGACGTCAGCGGCGACATCGCCGACAAGGAGGTCCTCGACGCTGCGCTGATCGCCTCCGCCCAGGCGGTCGAGCATTATGAGATGACCCGTTACGGCACCCTGATTGCTTGGGCCAAGCAACTGGGCCGCAGCGACTGCGCCAATGTGTTGGCCAACAACCTCAAGGAGGAGCAGGCAACCGACCGCAAGCTTACCGAAATAGCGGAAAGCAAGGTCAACCTGCAAGCCGCCGAGTAGGGCAGTGAGCGAGAACAAGGCAAGGCTGGGTTGAAAGCTCGGACTTGCCTTTTGCGCCGCCGGAACCGGAACGGACTTTGCCCGTTCTCGGTTGAACATTGTCGCGCAGGGAGTTTGTCATGGCGCCGCGCCCGGCCTGGAGAGGGTATCTCAAGCTTTCGCTGGTCACTTGCGCCGTCGAACTGACCAATGTCGTCACCCAGGCCGAGAAAGTCTCGTTCCGCGTGCTCAACCGCAAGACCGGCAATACCGTCAAGCGCGTCTATGTCGATTCGGCAAGCGGCAAGCCGCTCGATGAAGGCGACGAGATCAAGGGCTACGAGATCGGCGACGGCGACTTCGTCCAAATCGAGGAGGAGGAGATCGAAGCCGTGCAGATCGAATCCTCGCATACGATGAGCCTCGATGGTTTCATCGAAAAATCCTCGATCCAGCAGATCTATCTCGATGCGCCCTATTATGTGACGCCTGCGGACGAGGTCTCGGAAGAGGCCTTCGCCGTCATCCGCGACGCCATGGCCGCCAAGAAGACGGCGGGGCTAGCCCGCATTGTGCTCTATCGCCGCGAACGCCCGGTGGTCATTGAGCCGTTGGGCAAGGGTCTGCTGCTGACGACCCTGCGCTATGGCGATACGGTTCGCAGGCCCGAGATGGTGTTCGGCGACATCAAGCCGGTGAAGACCGACGCCGAGATGATCAGGCTGGCCGAACACATTGTCGATGAGAAACAGGCGAAGTTCGATCCTTCCGAATTCGAGGACAAATACGAAAACGCCCTGATCGAGCTGGTCCGCGCCAAGAAGGCCGGCAAGAAGGCACCGAAGACCAAGGCGGAACCACGGCCCTCCAACGTCGTCAACCTCTTCGATGCGCTGAAGAAGAGCCTTTCGTCGGAAGCCGGTGCGCCGGCAAAGACCGGACGCCCGGCAAAAGGCGCCAAGTCCAAAGCCGCCCGGCGCAAATCTGCTTAGGATCCGCCCATGGCCAGCCTCGAGCAGTATCACGCCAAGCGCAATTTCAAGAAGACGGCCGAACCAGCCGGCAAGGTTTCGCGCGGCAAGAAAGCCGTGCCGGGTGGCATCTTCGTTATCCACAAGCATGCCGCCACCAGGCTTCACTACGACCTTCGTCTCGAGCACGGCGGCGTGCTGTGGAGCTGGGCGGTGACGCGAGGCCCGAGCCTCGACCCGCACGAAAAGCGGCTCGCCGTGCATGTCGAGGACCACCCGATCGACTATGCGCCGTTTGAAGGCACCATCCCGAAGGACCAATATGGCGGCGGCTCGGTCATTGTCTGGGATGAGGGAACTTGGGTCCCCGATGGCGACCCGGCAAAGGCGATGAAGAAAGGCCATATCAGTTTCGAACTGCATGGCCACAAATTGCATGGCGCATGGCATCTGGTGCGGCTGAAGCCGCGTCCGGGCGAAAAGCGTGACAACTGGTTGCTGATCAAATCCGACGATGCCGCCGCGCGTCCGGGCGAGGACATTTTGCAGGAGGCGCCGCAATCGGTGAAATCCGGCCTGACCATTGAGGAGGTCGGCGAAGGCAAGACCGCCCACGGCAAGAAGCCAAGGGTCTGGCAGTCCGACAGGCCGGCTACCGGCAAGAAGGCAGTCGCGGCAAGGCGGCTCGAATTCATCGAACCGGCGCTCGCAACGCTGGAGCGGGACGCGCCGCCCGGCAAGGACTGGCTGCATGAGGTGAAGTTCGACGGCTATCGCATGCAGTCGCAGCTTGCCGGCACCGAGGTGCGGCTTTTGACACGCGCCGGCCTCGACTGGACCGACAAATTCGGTGGCGCAATTGTCGCGGCACTTGGCGGCCTGAAATGTACCGATGCGATCATCGACGGCGAAATCGTCGTGCTGGCGGATAACGGCGTCTCGTCATTCTCGCTGCTGCAGCAAGATCTGTCGGCGGGCCGCACGGATCGTTTCATCTACTACGTTTTCGACCTGTTGCGTCTCAACGGTGAGGATATCCGTTCCGAGCCGCTGGTCGAGCGCAAGGAAAGGCTGCGCACTTTGCTCGCCGGACAGGCCGAGGATCAGGCCGTGCGCTTCAGCGACCACTTTGCCGAGCCCGGCAAGATCATGCTGGAGCATGCTTGCCGGCTGGGGCTCGAAGGCGTCGTCTCCAAGCGTGCCGATGCGCCCTACCGCAGCGGTCGTGTTCCCTCGTGGGTGAAGTCGAAATGCACGGCGCGCCAGGAATTCGTCATCGGCGGCTATATGCCGTCGGACAAGACCGGGCGCGGCCTGCGCTCGCTGCTGGTCGGCTATCACGAGGGCGGCAAGCTGCGCTATGCCGGCCGCGTCGGCACCGGCTTCACGGCCAAAAGCACCAACGAGTTGAAGAAGAGGCTTGATGCGCTAAAGACGACGTCCTCGCCCTTCGACAGGGCGGTGCCAAGGGGCAAGGGGCTGGTCTGGGTCAAGCCCGAACTTGTCGGCGAGGTGGAGTTTCGCAGTTGGACGTCGGACCGTATAATACGCCACGCGTCGTTCCAGGGACTGCGCGAGGACAAGCCGGCGGAGGAAGTCGTGCAGGAGAAACCGAAAGCACACTCAGCGCCGGCAGAGCAGCCCAAGGCAAAGCCCGCCAAACCCGCCGGGACGGCGAAAACGTCGGTTACGCTGTCTCGCCCGGACAAGCTTCTGTGGCCGCAGGAGAAGGTATCGAAGCAGGATCTGGTCGATCATTATGCACTGGTCTGGCCGCGCATGAAGCAATTCATCATCAACCGGCCGCTCAGCCTTGTGCGGGCGCCGAACGGCGTCGGCGGCCCACGCTTTTTCCAGAAGCATGCCTCAGCGGGCATGAGTGAAAAAATAGCCGTGATGAAGGATCCGACGGACGGCGAGGAAATCCTGTTCGTCCGCGATTTCGACGGCGTCGCGGCGCTGGTGCAACTGGGCGTCGTCGAGATCCACATCTGGGGCTCGACCACCAACGAGCTGGAAAAACCCGACCAGATCATCTTCGATCTCGATCCGGACGAGGGCGTCGACGTGAAGGCGGTGCGTGCCGCGGCGCTCGATATCCGCGGCCGGCTCGACGAACTGTCCCTGCCGAATTTCGTCAAGACCTCGGGCGGCAAGGGCTATCATGTCGTCGTGCCGCTGAAGCCGTCGGCGGATTGGGACGAGGTCAAAGGCTTCGCCCATGAGTTCGCCCGAGCGCTCGAACAGGCCGCGCCCGACCGCTACACGGCGACGCTGTCGAAGAGGGCGCGCACCGGCAAGATTTTCGTCGATTATCTGCGCAACGGCCGCGGCGCCACCACGGTTGCGCCTTATTCGTCGCGCGCCAAAAAAGGCGCCACGATATCGATGCCAGTGACCTGGGCGGAAATCGAGGCCGGATTGCCGCCGAACGCCTTTCCGATCGGCGACAAGACGACGCTGAAGCGGCTCGGGCAAGCCGATCCCTGGGCGGATTTTTTCAAGCAGGCCAAGCCGCTCAAGCGCGGCTAATGCATGTCGCGCAAAAATGTGCAGCGGTTTGCGACAACGACATGCTTCAAAACAAAAAGATACAGCGGTTCGGCGTTTCCGTGAAACGACGAACCGCTCTAGCGCATTGAAGCGAGCCGTCAGGCGAGAAACGTCGTCTCGAAGGCCTGCTTGCCTACCGGTGAAAAGATCACGGCACGGCTGTCCTTCTCGCGCCGCGCCCATTTCTCGGCGAGGATCTTGTCGAGAATGGCGGCGCCCAGCGTGCCGGCGAGGTGCGAACGCCGCACGCTCCAGTCGAGGCAGGCGCGGCACACCGGTCGCCGCGCTTTGGTATGGATGTCGATGCCGATCGCGGCGAAATGCGAGGCGGCCGACGGCCCAAGCTGGATCACCTTGTCGTCGCGCAGGAGCACTTGTCGAGCCACAAGACGGTCCAGCATCGCCACCGCCCGCTCGCCGGCGAGGTGATCGTAGCAGACCCGCGCCACGCGCATGGCCGCGTCGCGAGGGCCGGGTCGCACCCTCTGCGGTCCGACCGCAGCGGCAACGCCGGTGATGGCTTCGATCATTCCCGCCACCTGCGGGCCTGCGAGGCCGTAATAGCGGTGCCGCCCCTGGCTCGCCAGTGTCAGCAGCCCGCCTTCCATCAGCTTCGACAGATGCGAGCTCGCTGTCGGAAGCGACACCCCGGCTTCGAGTGCCAGTTCGCTCGCCGTCAGTGCCGTGCCGCCCATCAGTGCGGACAGCATGTTTGCCCGCGCCGGATCGCCCACCAGGCTGGCAATTCGGGCTATGTCAGGTCCTTCGCGCATAGTTCGTTCCTCATCGAAGCATCCTCGTCAGATAAAGCATTAGTCTCGATGCAAATCAAGGAGACAACGATGCCTGCAAGGACCATTCTCAGCGCCGCGCCTGCTCGCCGGCCGTTCCCGTTCATTGTCTTGCGCCGCTTGCGGCTGCGGCTCCTGAAGCGGATGGTACGACCGTCATTTGCAGCGTCTCGACCTCGCCGAGATCGACGATCATCTGCTGCGTGACCTTGGCCTGACACCTGAAGACGTCCGCCGCGAATGCGCGAAATCGTTCTGGCAGGCATGATCAGCGAGGGATTTGCCTAGCATATCGACCTTCGGAACGTTTCGATCCGGCTCGAACTGTGACCGCAAGAAAACATCCACCGCCAAGGAGGCGAAAATGACCATCACCTGCTTCATCCGCTACGAGATCGATCCGTTCGGCAAGGCGGCGTTCGAGGAATATGCACGCAATTGGGGCCAGGCGATCCCGCGCTGCGGCGCCGATCTGATCGGCTATTTCGCGCCGCACGAAGGCTCGGCCAACACGGCTTATGCCGCCTACAACATCGACAGTCTTGCGGCCTACGAAGCCTACCGCGCCCGGCTCGCCGCCGATCCCGCCGGCAAGGCGAACTACGAGTTCGCCCGACGGGAAAAATTCATTCTGAAGGAGGACCGCATCTTCCTCAAGCTGGCCTCCGGGCCGCATGCTCCTTTGGTGAAGCCATGATCGCCGTCATCTTCGAGGTCGAGCCGGCGGCGGGCAAGCGCGATGCCTATCTCGGCATCGCCGCCGACCTGCGCCCACTGCTCGACGGCATCGACGGTTTCCTGTCGATCGAGCGCTTCCAGAGCCTTGCCGATCCGAACCGCATCCTGTCGCTGTCCTTCTGGCGCGACGAGGACGCGGTGAAGGCCTGGCGCAACACGCAGGAACATCGGCAGGCGCAGAAGGCCGGGCGCGGCGGTATCTTTGCGGACTATCGTTTGCGCATCGCCCATGTCGTGCGCGATTACGGCCTGACCGAACGCGCCGAGGCGCCTCAGGACAGCCAGGCGGTAAATGGTTAAGGACTGTTAGGCATTCCCGATCAGCACCCCTGCCGCAAACACCAGCGCGCCACCCAGCACCACCTGGAAGGCGGCGCGCCAGAATGGCGTCTGCATGTAGCGGTTCTGCACGAAGGCGATCGCCCACAGCTCGAAGAAAACCACCACGGCGGCGACAATGGTCGCCGTCCAAAAAAGCGGGATTAGATAGGGCAGCGCATGGCCGAGCCCGCCCAGCGTCGTCATGACGCCGACGGTCAGCCCGCGTTTTGCCGGCGAGCCGCGGCCCGATAATTTGCCGTCGTCGGAAGCCACCTCGGTGAAACCCATCGAGATGCCAGCGCCGATCGAGGCGGCAAGCCCGACCAGAAAGGTCTGGAACGTATCATGCGTGGCAAAGGCGGCGGCAAAGATCGGCGCCAGCGTCGACACCGAGCCATCCATCAGCCCGGCCAGCCCCGGTTGGACATAGGTCAGGATGAACTGGCGCTGCTCGGCTGCCGTTTCTTCGTCCTTGACCGCGCCCGGCACATGCTTTTGCTCCAGCCGCTGCGCCAGTGTCTCGTGGCCCTGTTCTGCGATCGCCAGGTCGTCGAGCAGCTTTCGCGTCGACGCATCGCCTGTGCGTTTGGCCGCCTCGATATAGAACAGGTAGGCCTGCCGCTCCATGGCCTCGGCTTGGCTGCGCACATGATCGATGCCGAGCGGCCTCACCAGCCAGTCCGGCTTGCGTTCGTAATAGCCCTTCACATGTTCGCGCCGGATCAGCGGTATGCGCTCGCCGAAACGCTTGCGGTAAAGCTCGATCAGCGAATCGCGATGGCCGTCCTCCTCCTCCGCCATCTCCTCGAACACCTTGGCCGATTGCGGAAAGCTCTCCGCCAGCCCGTCGGCATAGGCGCGATAGATGCGCCCGTCATCCTCCTCGGAGGAGATGGCGAGCGCCAGGATCTCCTGTTCCGAGAGCGATTCAAAGGGACGGCGGCCGAAGCCGAAAACGCGGGAAAGCATGAGAAATTCACCCTAGTTTAGAATAGTTCTAAACTATGACCTCGCACGTCGCCGGTCAATCGTGTGCGCTCCACTCATGCTCAAAAGGTACAGGCTTCAAAATCCCGAACACATCGCCGTTGCTATCGGCAAACGTTCACTTATATAACCGAATCTCAACTAAGAGAAAGGAACGCCGCAGATGCCGGAAAAACAGCAGCTGTTTGATCCCAAACCGGTTCTCGACCTTATCGCTAATATCGAGGCGGATCTGCAGCGCCTGAAAGGCCTGGTCGAGCAGCAGGTCGAAAAATTTGATCCCGCCAATCCGCACAACAAGGCTCCCGACGGCAAGTTGACCGAGGAGGGCGTCGAGTGCTGCTATCGGCTGTTCGACGAGGGCAAGTCGCGCTATTCGGTCGCCCAGCAGATGAAGATCTCCTTCGCCGCCGCCACCCACCGCTTCAACACCTGGCGCAAGATGGGCGGCCCCAAACGGCAAAAGACGCTGTTGGGGTGAGGAGCGGCAGGCTATGCCGCTCAATCGACAACGATTTGTCGACTGAAGCGACGAATGCATGGCAGAGGGCCGAGGAGGCGGTGGGGACAGTCACGCCCCACTCTCCTGCCTCCAAGGACGAATTGTAACGGTCACATTTTTTCATTGGTGCGCCGCCTCCCTTTCCGTGCAGCATAGGCGGTCTCATCTCTTGCAGGACCCTAGCCATGACCACCCCTCCCGGCATCGCCGATATTCACAGCGCAGCAGCGCGATTGTCCGGACTGATCGTCGAAACGCCGCTGATCGAATCGCCGGAGTTGAACAATCGCTTCGGCGCCAGGATACTGTTCAAGCCCGAGACGTTGCAGCGCACCGGCTCGTTCAAGTTCCGCGGTGCATACAACAAGCTCTCCTCGCTCTCGGCGGAAGAACGCGCCCGCGGCGTCGTCGCCTTCTCGTCGGGTAATCACGCGCAAGGCGTTGCCGCCGCAGCGGGGATGTTCGGCGTCAAGGCCGTCATCGCCATGCCCGCCGATGCGCCGGCGATGAAAGTCGGCAATGTCAGGAAGATGGGCGCGGAAGTGATCACCTTCGACCGGGTCCGCGACGATCGCACTGCCGTCGTCCGTTCTTACGTGGAAAAGGGCATGGTCCTGGTGCCGCCCTACGACGATCCGGCCATCATCGCCGGCCAGGGCACGATCGGCCTCGAATTGATGCGCCAAGCAAGAGCGCTTGGCGTCAGCCTCGATGCGGTAGTGGTTCCCTGCGGCGGCGGCGGGTTGAGCAGCGGCATTTCGATCGCGGTCAAGGACGCCTCGCCGGGCACCGCCGTCTGGGCCGTGGAACCCGAGCATTTCGACGACACACGCCGTTCGCTGATCAAAGGCGCCAGGGTGTCGAACGCGCCCGGCCACACCTCGATCTGCGATGCCCTTCTCGTCGCCGAGCCCGGCGCGATCACTTTCGAGATCAACCGCAGGAATCTCGCCGGCGCCATCGCCGTTTCCGACAGCGCGGTGACACAGGCGATGCGCGACGCTATGGCTTGTCTGAAGCTGGTGGTCGAACCTGGCGGTTGCGTCGGCTTGGCCGCGCTGTCGTCAGGCGAAATCGACCTTGCCGGCAAATGCATTGCCGTGGTGCTCTCCGGTGGCAATGTCGATCTCAGCACCTATGCCGAGATCATTGCTGCCGGCTAGGATAGCAACCAGTTCCAGCTCATGTGCCGATTCGAGGTGCTCAAGCGTCCCTTGCACCCGGTCGAACCGGTACCCTTCAAAGACTGAGATCAATGAAACTGTTCTTCAGCCGCAATACCAATCCTCGCCTCGCCGTCGCCGTGGCACGGTATCTCAACGCCAAGGTCGAGTTTGAATTCGCCTCTCCCTTCGCTCCGGGCCAGGCCGAGCGATTTCGGCCGCTCAATCCAAATCTTTCATTGCCCATCCTTATAGGTTCAGGAAAAAGCCTCTGGGAGGCCGACGCCATAGCCTGTCGGCTTTCGCGCGATATGCATTCGGATTTCTGGCGCGCTGGCGACGACGAGCCCGAGATGATCCGATGGCTGAGTTGGGGGAAAGAGAACTTCGCAAGAGCCTGCGATGTCGTGCATTTCGAACGCGGGACCAAACAGCGCTATGGGCTCGGCCCGATAGATCAGGCGCGGGTTGAGGAGGGCCTTAGCGACTTCCGGACGGCCGCTGCCATACTTGATGCCGAGCTTTCCCAGCGAGAATGGCTGGTCGGCGCTTCGGTTTCCTATGCCGACTTTCGAATGGCGACGTTTCTGCCCTTCAACGATGTCGCCCGATTGCCGCTCGATGACTATCCCTCTGTCAGTCGCTGGTATCTTCAACTCGAAGAAATCGACGCCTGGCGCGATCCCTTCGAAGGGCTCAATGCGCCTGAATTGACACCGGTCCCGGGCCAGGCCAAGTCCGTGTGAATCTCGATCATTTGCACAAGCGGATCGAGTTCGACCCTAATCCAGCGTCCGGCGGAACCGCACCAGCGCAATACCGGCGAACAGCGCCACGAACACCACCAGCCAGCCGATTTCCGTTGCCACCGCCGGCAGTTCGGCGCCCTTCAGCATCACCGCGCGGATGATGCGCAGGAAGTGCGTCAGCGGCAGCACCTCGCCAAAGACCTGCGCCCAGTCCGGCATGCCGCGATAGGGGAACATGAAGCCGGACAGCATGATCGACGGCAAGAAGAAGAAGAAAGTGAGCTGCAGGGCCTGCATTTGCGTGCGGGCGATCGTCGAGATCGTGTAGCCGAGCAGCACCAGCGCCAAGACGAAGATAAGGACCGCCGTCAACAGCAGCGACATCGATCCGGTGAAGGGGATGGCAAACAGAAGCTTCGAGGCTGCCAGCACCACCAGCACCTGCACGGCGCCGACCGCCAGATAGGGCAGCACCTTGCCCAGCATGATCTCGAGCGGGCTTGACGGCATCGCCAGAAGGTTCTCCATCGTGCCGCGCTCGGTCTCGCGCGTCAGCGCGATCGAGGTCATCATCACCATCGTCATCTGCAGGATGACGCCGAGCAGGCCGGGCACGATGTTGTATTGCGAGACGGCTTCCGGATTGTAGCGCCGGTGCACCACCACCTGGAGCTGGCCCCGGGCAGCCTCGGCCGCCGTTTCCTGCATGCCGCGTGCCCTGAGCAGCGCCTGGTTGGCGACGGTGCCGAGCGTCGAGATGGCGCCGCTGGCGACGGCCGGATCGGTCGCATCCGCCTCGATCAGAATCTGCGGGCTGTCGCCGCGCTCGACCCGCCGGGCAAAATCGGCGGGAATGGTGACGACGAAGGCGACGTCGCCGCGCGCCATCAGGAATTCGGCTTCGGCGGCACTTTGCGCGACGTGGTCGAAGCGGTAATAGCCGGTGGTCTGCAGCGCCGAAACCATGGCTCGTGTGTAAGGATCGCTGCTCATCGCCACCAGCGCTGCCGGCAGGCTCTTCGGATCGTTGTTGATGGCATAGCCGAACAGCACCAGCTGCATCAACGGCACGCCGAGCATCATGGCGAAGGTGATGCGGTCGCGCCGCATCTGGATGAACTCCTTGATCAGCAGCGCGCCTAGCCTGGCGAACGAAAAGATGCTGTTTGTCCCATTTTTCATCCCATGTTATCCTTCGAACCGGACATGAACTGGATGAACACATCCTCCAGGCTGGTCTCGCCGGGCGTCACCGTAACGCCCTCGTGCTCTTTCTCGACATCGGCGAGCGCTGCCTGAAGTGCCGTCCTGTCGGAGCCGACGACATGCAGCGTCGCGCCGAACGGCGCCACCTGGTCGACGCCGGGGCGGCCATGAAGTGCGGCAGCGACCTGATCGAGCCGCGGCCCTTGCAGGACGAAGGTGGTCAGCCCGGCATTCCTCACCACGTCCTCGACCGTGCCGGCGGCCAGCATCTTGCCGTAGGAGATGTAGCTGATGCGATGGCAGCGCTCGGCCTCATCCATGTAATGGGTGGAGACCAGCACGGTCAGGCCGCCGCTCGCCAGCCGGTGGATCTCGTCCCAGAATTCGCGTCGCGCTTTCGGGTCGACGCCCGCCGTCGGTTCATCGAGCAGCAGCAGTTTCGGCTTGTGCATGATGCAGGCGGCCAGCGCCAGCCGCTGCTTCCAGCCGCCGGACAGGGTACCGGCCAACTGGTTCCTGCGCGATGTCAGGCCGAGCGCCTCAAGCGTCTTAGCCACGTGCTCGTCGAGCGGCTTCAGCCGGTACAGCCGAGCCACGAATTCGAGATTCTCGCCGATCGTCAGATCTTCGTACAACGAGAATCTCTGCGTCATGTAGCCGACTTCGCGTTTGATCCGCAGGCTGTCGGTGCGGATGTCGAAGCCCAGAACCGTGCCTTCGCCCTCATCCGGCGTCAGCAAGCCGCACATGATGCGGATGGTCGTCGTCTTGCCCGAGCCGTTCGGCCCGAGGAAGCCGACGATCTCGCCCTCGGCCACAGCCATAGTCACATGGTCGACGACGGTCTTGTCGCCGAAGCGCTTGACCAGGCCGTGCACGTCGATGACGTTCATTTTCTGATGTCCGCCACATCGACGTCGACGATCTGCCCGGGCTGCAAGGCGCTGGCGTCGCCCTCCGGCCGCGCTTCGACCAGATAGACCAGCTTTTGCCGGGTCTCGAGCGAGTAGATCACCGGCGGCGTGAACTCCGGATCGGGCGACACATAGCTGACGCGTGCCTTCACGCCCGACCCGCAGCCGTCGCAATGGACGTTGAGCAGCGTGCCGACGTTGACCGACGAGAACGCGCTTTCCGGCACATAGACGCTGAGCTTCACCGCGCCGTCCGGCAGTATCGAGATAACCGGTGCCGTCGGCCCGGCCGTATCGCCGGGATTGCGGATGACGTCGTTGACCCGGCCGGGCGAAGGCGCCGTCAGCACGCGCTTCGACAGCCGCCACTGCGCTTGCTCCAGCGCCGATTGCGCCTGCCTGACCTGATTGTCGGCGGCCTTGATAGTCTCGGGCCGTGCCGGCAGCCCGCCGACCGCGAGATTGGCCTCCGCCTGGCCGACCTGCGCGTTGGCCGTCTCGAGAGCCGCGGAAGCCGTGTCGTAGTCGGCCTGCGTGCCGGTGCCGCGTTTGAACAAATCGCTGGCGCGGGTGTATCTGCGTTTGGAGTCGGCGGCTTGTGCTTTGGCCATGTCGACCTCGGCCTTGAGCACCGCGATCTCTTCCGGCCGCTTGCCGACCTGCAGGTCGGCAAGTTGCGCCTGGGCCTGCGCAAGCGCCGCCTCGGCTTGTGCGATGGCGATCTTGGCGTCGGCGTTTTCCAGCGTCACCACCGGCGTGCCGGGCGCGACGCGGTCGCCTCGCTTGACCGCAATCGTCTCGACCTGCGCCACCTCGATCGGCGCGAGCAGCACATAATCGCCCTCGACGTAGCCGACGGCGAGCGGTGCTGCCGGCGCGCAGGCGCTGAAAAGCTGGGCGGCAAGCGGCAAAGAACAGAGCAGGCTCATGATCCACGATCCTTCCGGACAGCCAAATCGCGCCGAGCTAAAATCGCGCTGAGATTGTCGGTTATTGTTGCCGCGATCTTGCCGGCCTCGTCGTCGCCGATCTCGCGCCAGCCCATCCGGCGCATAACTGCCTCGCGGCCGATGCGGAAATAGACGACCTGGCCGATCAGCGTGAATACGGTGAGTTTAGTGCGCTCGCTCTCGGCCGGCTCGCCCGTCGCCTGTTCCCAGATCAGGCAGAGTCGGTGATGCGCCGGTTCGAACACGCCATCATAGATACGGTCGAGCGCGGCGGTTGGATGAGACAGCTCACGCAGGACGAACTGTACAATCTCGCCGGCTTCCGGCCTTGCCGCGATGAAGGCGACCATCCGCTCCAGTGCGACGGCCAAATGTGCCCGCGCGGCCTCGTCGTCCGCCAATGCCGCGGCCGGCGCTTGCAGATTGCCGATCGCCTGGCCGGCAACGGTCTGGATGGCGTCGACGATGTAGTCGGCCGCCGCGTTGCGGAGCCCTTCCTTGCCGCCGAAATGATAGGCGATCGAGCCGATATTGGCCTTGGCCTCAGCCGCGATCTGGCGCGTTGACGTGCCGTCGAAACCCTGGCGTCCGAACAGCTTCAGCGCCGCGCGCACGAGTGCCGTCCGCGTCATATCCGCGGCGGTCTTGGGCGCCTCATGAGGAAGGCCGCTGGCGCTGGGCGATTTGATCATGGCCAACAATTTAATCAATCGAATGATTAAAGTCAAGTGCGGTCAAGCGGCTTGCCAACTCTGGCCGTGCGCGCTTTAGTGCCTGGCCATGGGCAAGGAAATCGAGCGTAAGTTCCTGGTCTCAGGTGAGGAATGGCGGGCAATGGTCGAGGCGGACATTCATATCCGTCAATTCTATCTAGTCGCCGAACCCAGCCGCACGGTGCGTGTGCGCATCAGCAACGATGCGGCCGCCAAGCTGACGCTCAAGTTCGGCAGCCAGGCACGCGAGCGCGATGAATTCGAATATCCGGTACCTTTGGCGGAGGCGCAGGAGATGCAGGCCTTTGCCATCGGACATGTCATCGAGAAGACACGCCACCATGTTAGACACCGCGGCTATCGCTACGAAGTCGATGTCTTCGGCGGGACGCTTGCGGGGTTGGTGATCGCCGAGCTCGAGACGCCGGATGATGTACAGGACGAAATGCTGCCACATTGGCTCGGCCGTGAAGTCACCGGCGAGCCGAGATTTTACAACGCGTCGCTCGCCCTTGGGGGGATTCCGGAGATCGTCGCATGAGCTTTCGTATCGATCCGCGCATGTCGCTGACCGGAGAGGTCAGGCGCATCTTCGCCGAGGAGATCGGCAAGGCGCTTGTCCATCTGGACGCCGCGCGTGACAGGCCCGAACAGGGGCTGCACAAATGCCGCAAACGGCTGAAGAACGTCCGCGCCTTGCTGCGCCTTGTCCGTTCCGGAGACGAAACATTCTGCGTGACGGAGAATCAGTGCTACCGCCAGGTGGCGGCCCTGCTTGCCGGCCCGCGCGAGGCGACCGCACTGGTGGAAACAATCGACCGGCTGGCGGCAAGCTTTCCCGAGCAAAGTGCCGGCGATGGCCTCGGTGCCGTGCGTGACAGGCTCGTCGCGCGCCAGCATGAACTGCATGGCGGAGCAGGCCTCGATGCTGCGATAGGCGCGGCGATTTCCGCTTGCGAGAAAGGTGTCGCCCGGATCGACAAGCTCGCTCTGCCCGACCAGCCGGAGCAGGCTGCCGACGTGCTCGCCGAAGGCGCGCGCACCACTTTGCGCCGCGCCAGGAAAGCGCTGGATAAGGCGGCTTCGCGCGGCCAAGCCGATGACTTTCACGATCTGCGCAAGGCGGCCAAGACGCATGGCATGCACCTGTCGCTGCTTGGCAGGCTGTGGCCGACGCCGATCAAGACGCGGCGCAAGGCCGTCGACGAATTGGGCGAGCGGCTTGGCGAGCTCCACGATGTGTTCGTCATGCGCGCGCTTATAGATGCCGAGGACCAACCGCTCGGCCCCCCTGAGGAGACGCGGTTGCTTGCCAAGCTGCTGAAGCGCTCGGAAAAGGGCCTGAAAAAGACCTGCCTCGCCGAGGCGGCCGAGCTTTTCGGCGACAGTCCGAAGCGCTCGACGAGGAAGCTCGCCCGCAAGGTGCGCGAAGATCTCACAGCGGCACCGCAGCACGAAGACGCCGGCGCGCCTGGCGTGGGCTGATCATGGTCTAATTTGCCGCCCTGTGGTAATCGCCGTCTGGCATGACCGAGCCCGGCGACACGCTTCTGACCGACTTGGCCGCTGGCTTGCAGGCCGGCTGCAGGAGGAATCGTCCGGCTACGAGCCTTACACGCCGTCGGATGCCGAAACGCTGCGCCGCACGCTTGAGCCCGGCGACATCCTGCTCATCGAAGGTAACCAGAAGATCTCGGCGGCGATCAAATACCTCACCCGGTCGACCTGGTCGCATGCCGCCTTCTATGTCGGCGATGCATTACCGGAGCCGGAGGACGGATCGGAGCGGCGGCGCCTGATCGAGGTCACGCTCGGCGATGGCTGCATCGCCGTGCCGCTGTCGCGCTATCGCAGCTACAACACCCGCATCTGCCGTGCGAGTGGCCTGGCTCCGGATGACCGCGAAGCGGTCGTCGCGTTCATGATCGGCAGGCTCGGTCTCAGATACGATCTCAAGAACATATTCGACATGCTGCGCTACTTCTTGCCGCCGGTGCCGGTGCGCTGGCGCCGCCGCATGCTGGCTTTCGGTTCCGGCGACCCGACGCGCGCCATCTGCTCGTCGCTGATGCCGAGGCCTATGGCCTGATCCGCTACCCGATCCTGCCGGAGATTACCCGGGCGCCTGGCCGTGCCTCGGCCCAGTCGAGCTATTCGCGCAGGGAAATCCTGCACATCCGCCATCACTCGCTCTACACGCCGCGCGATTTCGACCTGTCGCCCTATTTCCGTATCGTCAAGCCGACGCTGGAATACGGCTTCGACTACCGGCAGATGGTCTGGGATGACAAGCCCAGGATTGCCGATGCCGAGACAAGGGCTCAGGGTGGCGGCTAGGCCGGTAGCTTTGCGGCGGCCCGGCCGGGTGTCCGCGCGCCTGCGTCGCGCGGATGCGGCCCGATCGGCATGATCACCGGGAACGGCGTTGCGCCGAACGCGAACGTCCATTTGTAACCGACCAGCCCGTCTTCGGGCGTCGTGTGCTGATCGTGATGGGCAAGCAATTTGGCGCGCTCCGCCAATTCCTCAGCCTCGCGCTTGATCATTTCCGCCGTTTCCGGCCGCATCCGCCTGGAGAAGCTGACGAACGTCGCCTCGCGCTCAAGATGGGTAATGGCCCAGCCGATAAAAGTCTTGTTGGTCATCTCGAACAGCGGCCGCAATGGCCCGTCGAAATTCCACTGGATCGGCGCCTCGACCAGCAGCCTCGCCGACAGGCCGCGACCGAGCGCGATAAGGCCGAGTTCCTCGAGGTCGCGCAAATAGAGGAACATCGAAGCCTCGCTCAATCCTTGTGAGCGCATGATGCCTTCCGGCGTGAATTTCTCGGAAAGCATGACAAAGACGAACAGCAGTGCCGGCCGCCCGGCGAGCTTGCGCTCGATCTCCGGCGCGATCTGGTTGGCGGGTCCTGGTCCTCTGTTCATAGAGCCGAGCACGTTCTCCAACTCTACGCCGGCGGCAATGCAGATCTCCATCAGCCGGTCGAGCTTGCAGTTGCGCTCGTGGAAGATGCGCTTCACCGTAGGCTCGGAAACACCCATCCGCTCGGCAAGGACGCGATAGGTGATGCCCTTTGCCTTAAGCGTCCGCTTCAGCGCTTCGAAGATCAGGCCGTTCATGGGATGCACCTCTTTTGCACGATTTGGTATCAGCCTTCGGTACTAGTCCTGATAGATCTTCCCGAAAAGTATCGAAAGGCTTAGCTCTCCGCCAGTCCATTACAGGAGACTAGCCATGAAGAGCCTCTTCACCTCGATACTTCTCGCCTTGGTCGGCATCGCGGCCGCGCCGGCAGTTCAGGCCGCTGAACTCTGGCGCACCGGCGGCCTCGAGCAGCCTGAATCGGCGCTGTTCGACGCCGCCGGCCAGCGCGTTATCGTCTCGAACATCGTCGGCAATCCCGGCGAAGCCGACGGCAACGGCTATCTGTCGATCCTGTCGATGGACGGCAAGCTAGTCACGCAACGCTGGACCGACGGCATGGACGCGCCCAAGGGCATGGCGATTGTCGGCGGCAAACTCTACGTCGCCGACCTCACCCATGTGCGCGTCGTCGATCTCGCAAGCGGCAAGCTAACATCGACGATCGACGTGCCGAACGCGGTCTTCCTCAACGACGTGACCGCCGACGCGTCCGGCAAGATCTACGTCACGGATATGCTTGCCGATACGATCTATCGCATCGACGGCGACCGGCCCGAACTGTTCGTCAGGGATGCGGCGCTTGCTTCGCCGAATGGTATCTTCGCCGATGGCGGCCGGCTGATCGTCGCTTCGTGGGGCAAGGGCATCAAGCCCGACTTCAGCACCGCGGAGCCGGGCGGCCTGCTCTCGGTCGATCTTGCTACCAAGGCCGTTTCGCCACTGGCTGGCGCGGAAAAGTTTGCCAACCTCGATGGCGTCGTCGCCATCGGCGGCAGCATCTACGCCACTGCCTATATGACCGGCACGCTCTACCGCTACAAAGCCGGCGGTACGCCGCAAGTGGTTGCGACGTTCAAACCGGGCAGCGCCGACATCGGCACCGACGGCAGGTCGACAATCTTCGTGCCGCTGATGAACGAGGGCGAGGTCTCAGCGTTGGGCCTCGACTAAGCCGGCAGTTGCCGGCTCAGGCGGCGGGCGCGGCTTTCCTCAGCTGCGCCCGCGCATCCGTGATCGAGGCGGCATAAGTCACCAGCGGCCGCTTGACACCGTGGTTGATCAGCATGCGGCGTATCCTGCGGTGAAGCGCCTGATATAATGAAGCGAACGCCGGCGCGGCTCGCCTTGTGGGCCGCACCCTCGATGACATTGGCTGCCGTCGAATCGAAGAACGGCACCGCCGAACAGTCGAGGATGAAGTTCCGGCGCTGGCGCGGTCGGCGACGTCTTCCTGCACCAAGGATTGATGGTCTGCCTCCAAACATGCAGCACTCTTTGCCAGCCGATGCGCAGTCATGCTACAAACCTCGGCATCGTTTGGCGGGACATCCACTGCGATCCCGAATGCACAGGCACGACTTCAAAAGGATGAGCGGGTGAAGATATCCAAAGCGTTGGCGACCTCGACAGCCTTGCTGTCGATGGTTTTCCTGCTGGCAGGCTGCGGTCATGGCCTGATCAATAGGCTGATTTGAGTCAGGTGCCGTCGGCCCGCCCAAGCCATCGCTGCAGGAACCGTGCCGCAAGCCAGCACAGCATCGCCCAGGCAAAGCCGGCGCACCAGCCGGCCAATACGTCGGACGGCCAGTGGACGCCGAGATAGATGCGGCTGATGCCGACCACCACCGTCGTCAGCACCGCCAGCCCGAGTACATAGATCTTCGTTGTCCGCCCGGGCAAAAACCGCGCCGCCATGCTGCCCAGCGTCAAATATGTCACCGCCGACAGCATGGCGTGGCCGCTCGGAAACGAAAGCGATGCCACATCGGCGAGATGCGAGACCAGATCAGGGCGCGGTCGGTCGATATCGAATTTCAGCACGCTTGACAGGAGCTGGCCGCCCGCTACCGCGACGAACATGAGAAGCGCCGCGCCTGGCCTGCGGATAAGGAGCAGATAGACGATCATTGCTGCCGTGATCAGCACCAGTACGCTGGCGCTGCCGAGGCTGGTGATATCGCGCATCGCCCCTTCCAGCCACGCCGGTCCGATCGGATTGTCGGGCTGCCCGGCCTCGCGGAAGGCAAGCAGGATTTCGGTGTCGAAGGCATGCGGCGTGGTGGCCCGCGCCAGCTCCATCAGCTCCTCGAACCCCCACAGCCCGCCGGCAATGACCAGCCCGGCCAGCAGAACCGGGAACTCCAGCCAGTTGCGCAGTCTGCTTGCAATCTTCTTCATCGGCCCGATCGCAGTTACAGCCTTTGCAGATAGGGCCCGAGCGTGATCAGCGCCACAGCTGCGATGGCAAGCACGATGCCGGTTGCCTGTAAGGCATTGACGCGCTCGCCGAAGAAGACCAGCGCCACCACATTCACCGACACCAGCTGGATCACCGCCGACAGGCTGAACGACACCGACATGCCGAATTCACGGATCAGCCTCAGCATGATCAGATTGCCCAGCGAATAGAGCGCCAACGTCAGCACAATCTTGCCGAGGCTCGGCGCCAGCCCCCACTGTTTTGCGGCCATCGCCGCCAGCAGGAAGATCACCGTCGAAACGCAGAGCTGCCCAAGTCCCCAGAAACTCACTTTTGTTCCTCCCGATGCGGTCCCTACGCGCCTGCCGCAGCTCTTGTTTCCGAAGCGCCGGTCGCGGTCAAGCGGGGCCGATGTTGGATACGAAATCGCAGGCGGCAATTAGCCGGCATGTCATCAAACTGTGACCTGCCGGCGATACCGGATTGGCCAGGCAACACGCTCCAGCAATCCATCCAGCCAGAGGCAGGCCCAATGACCGAACATCGCTCCCCTGACGCCCATTTTCGCACCAGCCTGCTCGAGGAAAACGATGGGCCAGGAGCCAATCCCACCGACAACCGCACCATGGGTGAGATCATCGCCGCGCGGTTCTCGCGCCGCGGCTTCCTCAAGGGCTCGCTTGCCGTCTCGGCCATAGCCGCTACCGTCAGCCCGCTGGCGCTGATCACCGCCGACAATGCCCGCGCCGCCGAAGGCTCCGCCTTCGCTTTTGACGAGCTCGAGGCCGGCATCGACGACAAGCATCACATCGCACCCGGCTATGACGCCGATGTACTGCTGCGCTGGGGCGATCCGCTGTTCGCCGATTCGCCGGAATTCGATCCGACAAAACAGTCGGCGGAAGCCCAGGCCAGACAATTCGGCTACAACAACGACTATGTCGGTTATATCCCGATCGACGGCTCGGCCGAGCACGGCCTGCTGGTCGTCAATCACGAATACACCAATCCGCACCTGATGTTTCCGGGCCTCGTCACCATCATCGATGGCAAAGCCAAGCAAGCACCCCTCAGCAAGGAGCAAGTGGATGTCGAGATGGCCGCGCATGGCGGCACTATCGTCGAGATACGCAAGGTATCAGGCAAATGGCAGGTCGTTCGCGACGGCAAGCTCAACCGCCGCATCACCTCCAACACCGAGATCGCGCTCTCCGGCCCGGTCGCCGGCCACGACCGCGTCAAGACCAGCGCCGATCCGACCGGCACGAAGGTCATCGGCACCATCAACAATTGCGCCGGCGGCGTCACGCCGTGGGGCACCTATGTCATGGCCGAGGAGAACATCCACGGCTATTTCTCGGGCGAGCTGCCGCAGGGCCACAAGGAGGCGGCCAATTACAAGCGCCTCGGCATTCCCGAAGGTGCCTATGAATGGGCAGCGCATTACGGCCGTTTCGACATCGGCAAGGAGCCTAACGAGCCGAACCGCTTCGGCTGGATCGTCGAGGTCGACGTCCTGGATCCGACTTCGGTGCCGAGGAAGCGCACCGCGATGGGGCGCTTCAAGCATGAGGGCGCCGAATCGATCGTCGCCCAGGATGGCCGTGTCGTCTTCTATCTCGGCGACGACGAGCGCTTCGACTATGTCTATAAGTTCGTCACCACAGGCAAGTTCAATCCGGACAACCGCGCCGCGAACATGGATTTGCTCGACGACGGCACCTTGCATGTCGCCAAGTTTGCCGACGACGGTTCGGTCGAATGGCTGCCGATCGTCTTCGGCCAAGGGCCGCTGACGGCGGAGAACGGCTTTGCCAGCCAGGCCGACGTGCTGATCGAGACGCGCCGCGCCGCCGACCTGCTCGGCGCCACCAAGATGGACCGCCCGGAAGACATCCAGCCCAATGCCGCCAACGGCAAGGTCTATGTCATGCTGACCAACAATTCGAAGCGCGAGGCCGACCAGGTCGACGCTGCCAATCCGCGTGCCGAAAATGCCTTTGGCCACATCATCGAGATCGTCGAGGACGGCGGTGATTTCACCGCGACAAAGGGCAGGTGGGAAATCCTGCTGAAATGCGGCGATCCCGCTGTGACCGACGTCGGCGCCACCTTCTCGACCGCAACCACCGCCAATGGCTGGTTCGGCATGCCGGACAATTGCACGGTAGATTCGGCTGGTCGCCTCTGGGTCGCCACCGACGGCCAAGGCCCGAAAGCCACCGGCCGCACCGATGGTCTGTGGGCTGTCGATACGGAGGGGACGGCACGGGCGACATCAAAGCTGTTCTTCCGCGTGCCGATCGGCGCCGAAATGTGCGGTCCCCTGTTTGCGCCGGACGACCAGACCGCCTTCGTTGCCGTCCAGCATCCGGGCGACGGCGGCGAGGACTGGGAGGCTTTCGGCCGTCCGTCCTACTATGAGGATTTGTCGACGCGCTGGCCCGACTTCAAGCCGGACATGCCGGTGCGCCCGGCGGTCGTTGCCATCACCAGGCAAGGCGGCGGCAAGATCGCGGTCTGACACGCAGCAAGGTCTTGCAGTCTCAAGGAAGGATTTCGGCCATACGAAATCCTTCCTTCCGATACGGGATGCATCCATGCTGCGCATCATGCGCCGACTAATCATTCGGTGCGCTGAACCACGGCCACATTCATTGTGCTTCGCAACCTGAAGCCAATGGACTCGTATAACGCTATGGCCGCGGCGTTGCTGGCATAGGCGTGGAGATAGGGAACTTCGCCGCGCGCCACTATCCGGTTTGCCACGAATAGGGACAGCAGCTTTCCTAGGCCACCGCCGCGAAATTCCGGATGTGAGCACACCCCGCTGAGTTCGGTATAGCCAGGTTGCTTCATGCGCTCGCCGGCCATTGCCGCAAGCCTGCCCTCGATTTTCACACCCCAAAAATCGCCCAGGCTCAAGGCTTCGAGCGTGAATGGGCCAGGCTTGGTGAGCAATGCCAGGGCGAGCATCTCAGCAGCATCGTCTCGGGTCAGACGTTGCACGCGCGGGTCGGAGACGATCTGCAATGGCTGCTCGGCGATCATCTGAACCCCGGCTGCGGTCGAAGTCGCGAAAAGCCCCGTGGGCAGAGCAATCGCGTCCGCTTGAAGCAGGATCACACTCTCGCCCGGGGAGACAAGGTTTTCGAGCGCCCGCAGGCTTTCCGGGTCGTCCGCGCCAGTGGCGGCGAAAGGGACGATCGACGGCCGATATCGCATGGCGAGGTTGTCACCCTCCGCGAAGGCCCGATGTCGCGTCTGAAGCGCGCTCCAGATAGGGCGGTCGAGCAGATGTCTCATTGCGCGGCACCCTCAGGCTTATTTACACGACGGTCGGGAGGGGCAGCGGCGAGGCCGTCCTCGATGGCAGCCAGCTGCTCAAGAAGCGGCCCCGAAAAACCTGCGCACAAATCCGCGACCACGTTCTCGATGCAAGGCCAGACGTCGCGCTTTGCGACATCGACCAGCCGCCGGCCGTCCCGAGTAAGCGAGACGATCCTGCGCCGCTGGTCATCGGTCGACGGACTGACCTCGAGCAGTCCCAATCCGGCCAGAAGCGAGACGCTTCGCGTCACACCCGGCTGCGCGATGCCAAGGGATTGCGCCAGTTCCCCGACCGACAGCGGACCCAGCCTGTCGAGCGCGGCCAGCAGCGGGTATTGGCTCGCCTGAACCGGGACATCCAGCCTGTCGAGCAGGCGCTGCGCCTCCGCTTGCAGTTGCTCGCCTATACGCTTCAGCCTGCTGCCCAGGCACAGGAAGCCAAGCGATCGTATGACGTCTTCCATAGGTCGATTCATCCCATGAACATCGATAACATGATATATAACAATGCATGAAAAGCAAGATCGAGGCATTCAAGCGCGGGTTCCAGGCATCGGGCGTATGTCGCCTTCGGCAAGGAAAGGTCGATCGATAAGGCTGCTTCGCCTGGACGAGGCCCGTTCGATCAGTTGCGCAGCCGGTAGCCGGTCCTGAAGATCCAGGCGACGATCGCTATGCAGATGAGCAGGAAGACCACCGTCATGCCGAGGCTGACGCCGACCGAAACGTCGGACTTGCCGTAGAAGCTCCAGCGGAACCCACTGACCAGGTAGACCACCGGGTTGAACAGCGTCACCGTGCGCCAGATGCCGGGCAGCATGTTGATCGAATAGAAGCTGCCGCCGAGGAAGGTCAGCGGCGTGATGATCAGCAGCGGCACCAGCTGCAGCTGCTCGAAGCTCTTCGCCCAGATGCCGATGATAAAGCCGAACAGGCTGAAGGTCACCGCCGTCAGCACCAGGAAGGCGAGCATCCAGAACGGATGCTCGATCGTCAGCGGCACGAACAGCGCGGCCGTCGCCAGGATGATCAGGCCAAGCACGATCGACTTTGTCGCCGCGCCCCCGACATAGGCGATGACGATCTCCAGATAGGACACCGGCGCGGACAGCAATTCGTAGATCGAGCCGACGAATTTCGGAAAATAGATGGCGAAGGAGGCGTTGGAGATCGATTGCGTCAGCAGCGACAGCATGATCAGCCCCGGTACGATGAAGGCGCCGTAGCTGATGCCGTCGATCTCGGTGATGCGCGAGCCGATGGCCGAACCGAAGACGACGAAATAGAGCGACGTCGAAATGACCGGCGAAACGATGCTCTGCAGCACAGTGCGAAGGGCGCGCGCCATCTCCACCCGATAGATCGCCCATACCGCATGAAGATTCATGGCCGCGCGCGGGTTCATGCCGGTTTCCTCACCAGATTGACGAAGATCTCCTCGAGCGAGCTGTTTTCCGTATCGATGTCGCGGAACTGGATGCCGGCCGCCTCGAGCTCGCGGATCAGCGAGGCGACGCCCGGCCGTTCGCTCTGGTTGTCATAAGTATAGGTCAGCTGTCCGCCATCCCGCGAAAGCTCCAGCGCGTAGTGCGAAAAAGCATCGGGAACGGTGGCCAGGGGACTGCGCAGTTCCAGCACAAGCCGTTTGCGGCCAAGCTTGCGCATCAGCTCGGCCTTGTCCTCCACCAGCACGATCTCGCCGCGGTTGATGACGCCGACGCGGTCGGCCATCGCCTCGGCTTCTTCGATGTAATGCGTGGTCAGGATGATGGTGACGCCGTCTTCGCGCAGCCGGCGCACCATCGCCCACATGTCCTGGCGCAGCTCGACATCGACGCCTGCCGTCGGTTCGTCGAGGAACAGGATGCGCGGCTCGTGCGACAGCGCCTTGGCAATCATCAGCCGGCGCTTCATGCCGCCGGACAGCGTGATCGCCTTGGCGTCCTTCTTGTCCCAGAGCGACAGGTCGCGCAGCACCTTTTCGACGAACGCCCTGTCCGCCGGCTTGCCGAACAGGCCGCGGCTGTAGTTAACCGTCGCCCACACGCTCTCGAAGGCGTCGATGGTCAGTTCCTGCGGCACCAGCCCGATCAGACTGCGCGCGGCGCGGTAGTCGCGGTTGATGTCATGGCCGTCGACGGTGACGGAACCCGACGAGCGGTTGACGATGCCGCAGACGATCGAGATCAGCGTTGTCTTGCCGGCGCCATTCGGCCCGAGCAGCGCAAAGATCTCGCCGCGCACGATGTCGAGATTGATCTCCTTCAGCGCCTTGAAGCCGGTGGCGTAGGTCTTGGTGACGCCGGAAATCGAGATGATCGGCTGCATGGCTGAAAACGACTGCTTGAAACAGAGTTGTTGATTTAATCCGCTGAATGTCGGTTCGCAAATCCGGATGTCAATGGCGCTCCTGACAGTTCTGGACATCGAGGTTCGCCGGAATAGGCAACACCTGCCCGGTCGTCCAGCCAAATTCCACGCAAAAGCAGATTAACCGCACTGCGGCGTTCCGCCTCGCGGCGGGACGCCGCTTTGACCGTCCGGTGCATCAAGCCTATCCTTCAACAAACAAGCAGCAGCCGGAGCCGCCATGGACCCGCTCATTCTGTCGCGCATACAGTTCGGCGCGAACATCTCGTTCCACATCCTGTTCCCGGCGATCACCATCGCGCTCGGCTGGGTGCTGCTGTTCTTCAAGCTCCGCTACAACGCGACAAACGATTCCGCCTGGATGCGCGCTTATTTCACCTGGGTTAAGGTATTCGCGCTGTCCTTCGCCATGGGCGTGGTTTCCGGCGTCACCATGAGTTTTCAGTTCGGCACCAACTGGCCGGGCTATATGGAGACGGTCGGCAACATTGCCGGCCCGCTGCTGGCCTACGAAATCTTGACCGCCTTCTTCCTCGAGGCGGCGTTCCTCGGCATCATGCTGTTCGGCTTCCGCCGTGTCTCGAACCGCGTCCATACACTGGCGACGGTGCTGGTGGCCGGCGGCACCACCTTGTCCGCCTTCTGGATCATCGCACTCAATTCGTGGATGCAGACGCCGGCCGGTTTCGAGATGCGCGATGGTGTTGCGCACGCCACCGACTGGTGGGCCGTTGTCTTCAATCCGTCCATGCCCTACCGGCTCGTCCATATGATGCTTGCTTCGGGCCTGACCGTCTCGTTCCTGGTCGCCGGCCTGTCGGCGCTGCGCTATCTCTACGGCGATCGCTCGGAATCAATGTGGAAGGCGCTGCGCACCGGCGTCTTCACCGCCGCGATCCTGATCCCGATCCAGATCTTTGCCGGCGACCAGCACGGCCTCAACACGCTGGAACACCAGCCGCAGAAGATCGCCGCGATGGAGGCCAACTGGAACACCGGTCCCAACGTGCCGCTGGTGCTGTTTGCGCTTCCAGATGAAGCGGCCAAGGAGAACAGGTTCGAGCTCACCATTCCCGACGGCGCCAGCCTCATCCTCAGGCACAGCGCCGGCGGCATCGTACCGGGGCTGAACGATTATACCGGCAACCATCCCCCGGTATTTCCGGTGTTCTGGGGCTTTCGCATCATGGTCGGCACCGGCCTCCTGATGCTCGCCGTCTCCTGGTCGGCGGCCTTCTTCCTCAAGCGCCGCCACGGCCTGCCCAAGCCGCTGGCGCTTGTCATGGTGCCGATGGCGCTGTCCGGCTGGCTGGCGACGCTGGCCGGCTGGTACACCACCGAGATCGGCCGCCAGCCCTGGCTGGTCACCGGCGTGCTGCGTACCGCCGATGCTGTCGGGCCGGTCGCCGGCAGCCATGTCGCACTGTCGCTCGCGGTCTATCTCATCCTCTACGTGCTGCTCTTGATCGCCTATCTCGGCGTGTTGGTGCATCTGGCATTGAAGGCGGCGAAGGATGGTGACACCTCGCCGCTGCCGGGCGTCATGAACAGGCCGCTGTCGCAGCCGGTTGCGCAACCGGGAGAAACATCATGAGCTTCGACTGGCCGACCCTGCTGCCTCTGATCTTCGCCGGCCTGATGGGCCTCGCCATCCTGATCTACGTCATCCTCGACGGCTTCGATCTCGGCATCGGCATCCTGTTCGCCGCAGCCGAAGACACCGAGCAGGATACGATGATCGCCGCCATCGGCCCGTTCTGGGACGCCAACGAGACCTGGCTGGTGCTGGCGGTCGGCTTGCTGCTGGTCGCCTTCCCATTGGCGCACGGCACCATTCTGACGGCGCTCTACATTCCGGTCTTCGTGCTGCTGGTGGGCTTGATCCTGCGCGGCGTCGCATTTGATTTCCGCGCCAAGGTGCCTGCCGGCAGGAAGCACCGCTGGAACCGCATCTTTTTCCTCGGCTCGGTCATCGCGTCGCTGGCGCAAGGTTATATGCTCGGCGTCTATGTGCTTGGCCTCGACGTCGGCCCTGGCGGCGTCGCTTTCGGCGCGCTGGTGGCGCTCTGCCTTGCCGCGGCCTACGTGGCGATGGGAGCGGCCTGGGTCATCTACAAGACGGAAGGCGATCTGCAGAAGAAGGCGGTGCTGTGGCTGCGCACGGCGTTGGTGCTGACCGCGCTCGGCATGGTCGCGGTATCGCTGGCCACGCCCTTTGCCAGCGCGCGCATCTTCGACAAATGGTTCGTCTGGCCGGCCATGCTCTATTTGTCGCCGCTGCCGACCCTGTCGGCAGTGCTGTTCCTATGGCTGTGGCGCCAGACCTTCCATCTGCCGAAGCCCGACGACCGCCACGCGCTGCTCCCGTTCCTGACATTGGCCGCGATCTTCACGCTCGGCTTTGCCGGCCTCGCCTGGTCGTTCTACCCCTTCGTGGTGCCCGACCGGCTGACCATCTGGCAGGCTGCTTCGGCACCCGAAAGCCTGGCCGTCATCCTGGTCGGGACGGTCGTCGTGCTGCCGATCATCATCTTCTATTCGTTCTTTGCCTACCGGGTGTTCGCCGGCAAGGCGACGGATCTGACCTATGACTGACCGGCATCGCCGTCGCAGCCTGAAACAGAATATTCATCTTCAAGCGGAATAACCTTCTCTGGCCGGCCCAGCAGAATCGCCGGCAAGAAGAAGGGCAACAGAATGAACCCCTTTTCTGCGGCAGGACAGGATCGGCTGCTGCTTTTGCTGATCCGGACGGTCGCGCTGATCGGCGCACTCGCGCTTGCCGGCCTGCTGCCGGCCATGCCGCAGGCGCATGCCCAGGACGCGGCCAACTGGACGGGCGTGTGGGACACGAAGTGGCGCGGCGGCGGCGCCCAGATCAAGTTCGAGCAGACGGGCACTGACGTAAAGGGCGTGTACCCGCTTTATAACGGCCGTATCGAGGCCAAGGCCGAAGGCGACAAGCTTGTCGGCCACTGGTTCGAAGGCGACCGCCAGGGCGCCTTCACCTTCGTCCAATCGCCTGACGGCGGCAGCTTCATGGGCCGCTTCGATGCCGCCACCGCCGAATGGTGGACAGGTGTGCGCGTCAGCGCCGTCGAGGACGTCCGTGTCGACCAGTCGAGCCCGATGAGCACCATGCGCTCGTTCCTGCAGACGATGAACGAGAGCGGCGCCGACAATGTGCCGCGCGCCACCGGTGGCGGCATGGGTCTTGCCGGTCTGGCAGCGGGTCTCGTCGACGTCACCGAGGCCGACCGCGGCGGCCTCAACATGCCCGATTACACCAAGCTTCTGTTCACCGTCATCGACAACGCGACGTTCCGTCTGTGGAGCCTGCCGCATGATGCGATTTCCGGAGACGAGGTGACGGCGACGCTGCCGCAATACGGCACCAGGATCTCCTTCGACGTCACTTTTCGTCGCAAGAATGGCGACTGGTTCATCGTCGGGCCGCCACTTGCCCAGCTCCAGGCCAAGCTCGCCGAATTCCAGGAAGCGCGCGGGGAAGCCGTCGACATGGTCGATGATCCGAGCAGGCTCGCCTCGCCGCGCGACACGTTCAAGGTGCTGTTGAGCGGCCTCACCGAGGCCGGCGATCCGGCACAGGCGGCGCTCGACCTGCGCAACTACAGTCAGGCGGTGCGTGGCGACGAGGCGTTCCTGCTCGAGCGCTATCTCAAAAAGGTCATCGACCGCATCGGCTACGTCTATTGGCAGGAGATCCCCGACGATCCGAAGAGCAACACCCCCTTCGTCTATTTCGAGCATCCCGCCGGCAACATCGTCATCGGCCCGGTCGAGACTGAGAAGGGCAAGATCTGGCAGTTCACGCCCGAGACGCTCGCCCACATCCGCGCGCTCTACGCCGATGTCGAAGACGTGCCGGTGGCGCCGGAATTCGCCGCCTTCGCCAGCACCGACCCGTTCTTCATCGCCGTGGCCTCGCCCGCGAGATCAGCCCCGGCCTGCTCACCCGCGCCGGCCCGATGGAGCGCTGGCAATGGTCGATGCTCGGCCTTGCCGCACTGGCCGGCATCGTCTTCGGCTTCATCGCCAATGCGCTGATTTCCTTGTTTGTGCGAAGGACGGACAGCCCGGCCTTCTTCCGCATTGTCGAATGGGCGGTGCGCTCGATCGTGCTTGGCTTCTTCCTGCTGTTGACGCTGCGCCCGCTCGGTCTGCCGCAAGTGGTCGCCGCCCCGGTCAAGGCAATCGCCTGGAGCCTGGTCGTGATCGGCGCCGTGCCGGTGGTCTGGCACCTGATCGGCAAGGTCGCCGACCATTACCGTGGACTGTGGCAGGTGCCCGGCTATCACGACACGCTGATTTCGCTGTCCACCGGCGTGGCGCGCGTCGCCGTGCTGGTCGTCGCCTTCCTGCTGCTGGCCGAAGTGCTCGCCATCCCCTACGAAGGCGTCATTGCCGGTCTCGGCATCGGCGGTCTGGCGGTGGCGCTGGCGGCGCAGCCGACGCTGCAGAACTTCCTCTCCGGCCTGACGCTCTATGCCGACCGGCCGGTCAGCGTCGGCGACTTCTGCAAGTTCGGCGACCAGTCCGGCACGATCGAGCATATCGGCATGCGCTCCACCCGCATCCGGTCGCTCGACCGCACGATCATCTCGGTGCCAAACTCGGATTTCGCCGGCATGCAGATCGAGAACTACGCCCATCGCGACCGCACCAGGTTCGCGACGACGCTGCAGCTGCGCTACGAAACGACGCCCGATCAGCTACGTTACGTCCTGGCCGAGCTGCGCAAGCTGCTGATTGCCCATCCGCGCGTCATCGATGAGCCGTGCCGCGTGCGCTTTGCCGGCTTCGGCGCCTATTCGCTCGATATCGACGTGTTCACTTATATCAAAACCGCCGACGTGGCCGATTTTCAAGCCATCCGCGAGGACATCCTGTTGTCCATGATCAACATCATGGATGATGCCGGCGCGCAGTTCGCCTTCCCTTCGTCACTGGAATACAGAGCCACCGACCTTCCGGTCGACGACGAAAAACGCATCGCCGCGGAGAAAAGGGTCAGCGATTGGCGCGAGACGCAAAATCTGCCTTTCCCCGACTTCAGCCAGATCGACAAATTCGCGTTCAACAACACACTTGCCTACCCGCCTGAGGGCTCGGCGCATTATCGCGAGACGGAGCCCGACCCGGACTCGGCCGAGGCAAAGGCGACGCTGGAGAAGGTGCGCTGGAGCCTGCCCTGGAAAAAGGGGGAGTAGTGCGAAGCGCGGAAACTGCTGATCTCCCCCCTCGAGGGGGAGATGTCGCTGAAAGCGACAGAGGGGGTCGCCGCGCGTGGAGTGCCAACTTCGTCTTCCTCGATATGCCGGACCGCGTCGCGCAACCGAACCGACCCCCTCTGGCCTGCCGGCCATCTCCCCCTCAAGGGGGGAGATCAGCAGGCCCCCCGCAAAACTCAGCTCTTGTTGGCGGCCAGCACCAGCACCGGCTTTTCGCTGTAGAGGTTGGGGAACAGCCGCTTCAGATTCTCGACCTTGGGCAAATCGTTGTAGACGATATAGGGATAGGTCGGGTTGAGCGTCAGAAAGTCCTGGTGATAGTCCTCGGCCGGATAGAAGGATTTGCCGATCTCCAGCGTCGTCACGATCGGCTTGGGAAACACCTTGGCCTTGTCGAGCTGGGCGATGTAGCTTTCGGCGATCTTTTTCTGTGCGTCGTTTTCGGCAAAGATCGTCGAACGGTACTGGGTGCCGCTGTCCGGGCCCTGGTAGTTCAGTTGCGTCGGGTTGTGCGCCACCGAGAAATACACCTGCAGCAGCTGGCCGTAGGTCACCTCGGACGGCTCGTAGGTGATCTCGACGGATTCGGCATGGCCCGTCCGGCTGGTGCCGACCATTTCATAGATGGCCGTGTCCTTGTCGCCGCCGGTATAGCCGGAAACGGCGCTGGTGACGCCCTTGACGTGCTGGAACACGCCTTGCACACCCCAGAAGCAGCCGCCGGCGAAGACCGCCTTTTCGGTGCCGGCGGTGGCCTTCTCGTCCAATGCCGGCGGCGGGATCACCACCGCGTCTTCGGCCGAGACTGCCGGCGTCTGCCAGAGCACGGCCGCGGCGGCCGTGAGGATGAGCGCGGCAAGTGCTGCTTTTGCGAAAATCGACGATCGTTTCAGGGCTCCGGTCATGTCTGATCTCCCATGATGCTGGTGTGGATTATACGACGGATAGGTCCGCCGGGCTCTCACATTGCTGTGCGCATCGCCTATTTGGCCGGAGCCATGGCATCGCAGGCCTTGGTCGCTTCGGCTTTCTTCATGGCGTCCGTCTCGGCGGCGGCCTTGGCCATGCAGTCGGCCTTCATCGGATCTGTCGCCTTCATCGCGGTCGTGGCCATCGCGTCAGCCGCCATGGCGCCGGCCGGCTTCATTGCGTCCGTTGCCGGTTTCATGGCGTTTGTTGCCATGGCGTTCGCCGGCTTCATCGCATCTTCGGCCCGCGCCGCGCCTCCTGCGAACAGCGCCGTCGAGCAAAGTGCGAAGGCGAGTGCCGCCAGGGTCGGGCGATTGGTCAAATGATTGGTCATGATGATCTCCTAGGGTTTGGCAGGGGTTGACGGCATGCAGCGGCGCCGCTGCGGCGTTGCGCAAATTTCGGAACGGGTTCTAATTCGCTGCGGCAGCGAGGATCGGCCCGCCGCCCGGCACCTGCACCAGCACCGCTGTGCTGAGGCCGCCCGTCGCCGCCGGCAGCGGCAGTGCGGTGGCGTCGCCGGTCCAACTGCCCAGCCTGGTCAGCGAATGCACGACATTGGCGTGCGGCAGCGTGCGGCCGGTGTTTTCTCCGCGCGCCACCGGCACCTCGACGACGCCCTTGCCGTAACGCACCAGCCAGACATCGGCCCTGCCGCCGGGCACCGGACCGGCGCCGATGCTGACCTTTCCGCCGGCGAGCGACAACGAAGGTCCGTCAGCGTGGCCGCCGCTCGAAATCAGCTGCTCGATCTCGCCCGGCCTGGCGCCGACGGCATCGGCCCTGCCGTTGACCACCACTTGCGGCGTGAACGGGCCGGAACGGCCGAGCGACGGTTCATAGCGGACCTGGCGCTGCGTGAATTCTTCTTTGCCGAATGTGTCCTTCCAGCCGAGATAGTCCCAGTAGGTGACGTTGAAGGACAGCGCCAGCACGCCGGGCCGGTCCTTGACCTTGATCAGATTGGCGTTGGCCGGCGGACAGGACGAGCAGCCCTGGCTGGTGAACAGCTCTACGACGGTCAGCGTCTGGCCGGCGGCCGCGCTGGTTGCCGACAGCACAGTCGCGGAAAACAGTGCCGCGGCGAGCCCCATCAGGGCTGTGCTGCGTTTCGATCCGGTCATCGCTGTTCTCCTGTGCGGTTCCATGTCCACACTTCGCCGCCGACACACGGTTCGTTACAGCATCACCGCTTCGTGATCGTTCGCAGCTCTCCCTTCTCCCCTTGTGGGAGAAGGTGGATCGGCGCGAAGCGCCGAGACGGTTGAGGGGTGCTGCAAGAAATGAGGCGTTGGCGTTCCCTGGAACACCCCTCATCCGACCGAGCTTCGCTCGGCCACCTTCTCCCACAGTGGGCGAAGGGAAGACGGTCGCTCGCAACCAACACGCCACCTGGTGTGACCGGGCGGCGGTGTGATGGACGGGCAGCCTAAGCGGGCCGATATGCCCTCGCATTCAGCTGCGGCGGCCTATTGTGTCAACAGCGTTTCCAATGCCCGCTGATTGAAGGCGCACTTGCCGGTTACTGTGTAGAAAAAGTCCGCGTTGGAATCGGTGATGGTCGGAGATGTCGGCACCGACGATCCCCCGTCTTCCCACGCTTGTGTGCTGGTCTGGCCGCACGGCACCAGCATAAAGATATCGACCGTTTGGCCACTGGCGATCTCGACGCCGTTCGCGTAGAGGCGGTTCGATGTTGCCGGATCGTTCGATTTGAGCACCGTTGGATTGCCTGACGGGACATCCATCTGCAGATATAGCTGGTCCATCTGGCTGACGTCGATCACCGCGCCGGCACCGGTCGCGGGATACATTGTGTTGACACAGGTGGTCGCGTATTTCCTGCCGTATGAGTCGGTCTGGACGATCGTGGTGCTAGGCAAGCCGTAGAAGCTGAGCACCGTGGTGGTCGTACACACCTGCTGCTGGACCATAGTGATCGTCGCTCCGTTGATGGTGGAGACGGTCGCCGTGCCATAGCCTTTCGGATCGCCATAACCGTTGTATGTGTAGGTGATCTTCATCAGCTTGTTGGCCACCGTGTCCCCGAATTTGGTGCCGTAGAGCGTCATTGTCTTGCCCCACCAGCCCGAGACCTTGGTCACCTTGAACGTGGCTTGCACCAATGCCGGCCGCTTTGTCACTGCCGACGCAACGCCGACCTGCACGGTGTTGATCCTGGCGATCTGCATGAAATTCGTCGGCATGGCAAAGCCGGCCGAAGCCTTGATGCTGGCGGCGCCGTCGGTGGCGACGACGAAGCTGTCGAGCTTGACCGTGCCTTGCCCGCCATTGGCCAGGTATGCCTCCTGCAGTTTTACCTGGCGGTCCGCCAGTGAGGTGTCCGTCGAAAGCGTCGTGATCGACAGCGACGCTGCATCGAGGGCGTTCTGCATCGATGCCCTGGTTGAAACCGCAGAGGTATAGTCGATGGAAAAACCCAATGCGGCAACCATCGGGATAAGCAAGATGGCGAGCAATGGCGCGAACGAGCCGCTCACCGATTTGAGAAATTTGCGTGCTGACAACGGCATTCCGATCCCCCCGAAACGGCGATGGCCAGTGGCTATCACGCCGGGCGCGAACTATGCTCTAATCTCATGGATCAAAGTTTAACGACTTTGCCGCCCCGCCGCCGCACCCGCGCCCCGCCGCTTGCCGATGTAGCGTGCCCCTGCTAAAGCGCGCCGCATGACCACGCCGATCAAAAACATCCGCAACTTCTCCATCGTTGCCCATATCGACCATGGCAAATCCACGCTTGCCGACCGGCTGATCCAGTCGACCGGCGGGCTGGAGCTGCGCGACATGAAGGAGCAGGTGCTGGACTCGATGGACATCGAGCGCGAGCGCGGCATCACCATCAAGGCGCAGACGGTGCGGCTGAAATACCACGCCAACAATGGCGAGGACTATATCCTCAACCTGATCGACACGCCCGGCCATGTCGACTTCGCCTATGAAGTGTCGCGCTCGCTCGCCGCCTGCGAAGGTTCGCTGCTGGTCGTCGACGCCTCGCAAGGCGTCGAGGCGCAGACGCTGGCCAATGTCTACCAGGCGATCGACAACAACCACGAGATCGTCGTGGTGCTGAACAAGGTCGACCTGCCCGCCGCCGAGCCCGAGCGCATCCGCGAACAGGTCGAGGAGGTGATCGGCATCGACGCCTCCAACGCCGTGCTGATCTCGGCCAAGACCGGGCTCGGCATTCCCGATGTGCTGGAGGCGATCGTCAACGATTTGCCGCCGCCGCGCGAGGGCGACATCGCGGCCCCGCTGAAGGCGATGCTGGTCGACTCCTGGTACGATGCCTATCTCGGCGTCATCGTGCTGGTCCGCATCATCGACGGCGTGCTGAAGAAGGGCCAGACCATCCGCATGATGGGTACCGGCGCCAGGTACCTGGTCGAGCGCACCGGCGTCTTTACGCCCGCCCGCATCAATGTCGACGAGCTCGGCCCCGGCGAGTTCGGTTTCTTCACCGGCTCGATCAAGGAGGTTGCCGACACTCGCGTCGGCGACACCATCACCGAGGACAAGCGGCCGACGGCACAGGCCCTGCCCGGCTTCAAGCCGGCACAGCCGGTGGTGTTCTGCGGCCTGTTCCCGGTCGACGCCGCCGACTTCGAGGATCTGCGCGCCGCCGTCGGCAAGCTGCGCCTCAACGACGCCTCCTTCTCCTTTGAAATGGAAACCAGTGCCGCACTCGGCTTCGGCTATCGCTGCGGCTTCCTCGGCCTTTTGCATCTGGAGATCATCCAGGAGCGGCTGGAGCGCGAATTCAATCTCGACCTTATCGCCACCGCACCTAGCGTCGTCTACCGCCTGCTGTTGAACGACGGCACTGTCAAGGAACTGCACAACCCGGCCGACATGCCCGACGTGGTCAAGATCCAGGCCATCGAGGAGCCGTGGATCCGCGCCACCATCCTCACCCCGGACGACTATCTCGGCGGCATCCTGAAACTCTGCCAGGATAGACGCGGCATCCAGGCGGACCTGTCCTATGTCGGCAAGCGCGCCATGCTGATCTATGACCTACCGCTCAACGAAGTGGTCTTCGACTTCTACGACCGGCTGAAGTCGATCTCCAAGGGCTACGCCTCCTTCGACTATCACCTCACCAACTATCGCGAGGGCGACCTGGTCAAGATGTCGATCCTGGTCAACGAAGAGCCGGTCGATGCGCTGTCGATGCTGGTCCACCGTACGGCGGCGGAAAAGCGCGGCCGGCAGATGTGCGAGAAGCTGAAGGAGCTGATCCCGCATCATCTGTTCAAGATCCCGATCCAGGCGGCGATCGGCGGCAAGGTCATCGCCCGCGAGACCATCTCGGCGCTGCGCAAGGACGTCACCGCCAAATGCTACGGCGGCGACGTCTCACGCAAGCGCAAGCTGCTCGACAAGCAGAAAGAGGGCAAGAAGCGGATGCGGCAATTCGGCAAGGTGGATATTCCGCAGGAGGCTTTTATTCAGGCCTTGAAGATGGGCGATTGATCTATCTATTGTGATGACATCGGAGGGGGATGTCATGAAAATAGAAGAGCTTGTTGCAGCACTTGGGAATAATCGCTCGCTTTTTCACTTCACCGACGGGCGAAATCTGCCGTCGGTATCACAACACGGCCTCCTTTCTCTCCGGGAACTTCGCCGGCAGGGAATAAAAATCGAAGCTCCGGGAGGAAATGATTGGAGTCAGGATTCGGCTACGCGGAGAGGGCTCGACCAATACGTCAACCTAGGTCTACGCGATCGGCATCCAATGGAATACGTGGCGACCAAAGAAGGGCGTGTCAAAGATGCCAAATACCTTCAGGTTAAACTAGAAGTTTTGATGAGCCCAGGGATAAGATTTACGGCAGATGTTTCGAACAAGGCTGGCGTACCATTGCTCACCTGGGAGGAGGCCCAGAATGCCTTTGACTGGGAGATTTTGTATACGCACACTGACTGGAAGGACCCTGCAATTCAGCAGAGGCTACGCCAAGCTTCAAAGTATGAAGTCCTCGTGCCCGACAATGTACCTATCCACCTGTTAAAAAACATCTGATGGCCACGCGCCCCATATTTATTCCGACCACAAACGGCACTCAACTGTTTGAGACTAGAAATTTTGAATTTCAATGGCACCCTGGCTTTGCCGAAAGCCAGAAGCGGAAGAACATCCACGCCCTCCATGGGGCGGCAGCCACTGCGGGGCTTCGAAGGATCCTAGAGATCTCGACAAAATCTGAGGAGGAGGTAGGACGACGGCTAAGCGCGTTTAGCTTAAAGTACCAACTGGGTGAAAAGATCATCCCCATGGAGTCATTATATCAGGGGAGCAAGGTTTTTACCGGCGGCGGCCCCTATCATGACATCTATCTTAAAACGCCTATAGAGGCCAAACGCGATCCGCGACTGAGGACATCTGGCAGCATCGTGCGGTTTAAAATCGAGACAGAAGAATATCCTTCGTCACCATCGAACGCGTTCTACGATTGGATATATATCCGCTGCCTATATCAACATGAAGAATTCCTTTTGAGAAATCTTTCATCCGTCGACGGATTCTCAGATATAGAGTTCAATCCCGACCGGTCAATAAATTGCCAAGCCAGAGCGCTCGCGGTGCTAATGTCTTTGGCTACAAGAAATCGTCTAAAAGAGGCAGCAGGGGATTTCGAGTTTTTCCGATCGGAGATCATCCATACATTCTCTACACTGTGAACCGAGCCGATCTTAAGCACTACTCCGCAGCCTGTGGAATGAAGTCAGGATAAATTTCATTAAGATAATGGACAGCCTCGTCATCAGTAATGGCGATATTTAGCTTGTCTCGAACAAATTGATGCCGACCGATGCAATCGTGTAACAACTGGCGCCATGTCTTAATCCACACTTTGCCGTTGCCTTCTTTGAAAATGTGAGCGCATCCTGGTGCTCGGTCATTTGAATTGACAAGCGGATCGAGATCATCCGCAACATCAGTGCCGACTAACCAGAAGGACCATTCGACATTTGTCTTGCGATATCTCGTGTCCCTCATTATCGCGCCTGCGTACTTCAGCAATTGCCCAAAATCATTATAACCCAGGGATTTGCTTGCTCGCTTCAATTCGACAATAAGGTGATGGTCATCATCACGGCCGCTCCGCTTGTTTGACTGGCAAAGCAGCAGGTCAATCCGCGCGTTCTTTCCACCAGAAACCAATACGGGTTCCAGTATGCGGGTATCTATCTTTAGTTGCCTTAGATGCTCACGTAGTGCGTTCGTCAACGAAGATTCCGATTGACCTAACGTGAATTGTTCACCGAACAGCCAAGGGTTACGCTCTACGATCTGATGAATATGCTGGCGTTCCTTCATCGTCGATCTAGTCTCTTCAGAGCAGACAAGGGACCTCAGACCTATGGCGGTGCTAATGCGGTGTTCGACAAAAGAGACGGCGTCCAAAATATCCGATAGCTTGGTCTTGTCGAGCAGCATAGAAAACTGCTTCTGTTTTTCTTTAGAGAGATTGAGCACCTCTGACAGGAGCCGAGAAATCTCCTGCGGTCGTTCCTCAATCGCCTCCCGTAGCAGCCGAAAAGACAGGGCTTTGGTCATACGGCTTTGGTCGTCGAAGCCTTTCACATGATCGTTGATCGTTACAGCGCACATGTTGAATATTCGTTTAGCTTGTTTTGTAACTGGCGATATTTCGTTGTCTCTGAATGGATAGACGTCCTCGTTTTTCCATTTTTGAATTAAAGAGGAGGCTTTTTCTTTTTCCCGTTTTCGGAAATAAATCGAGAGATGCTCGCGAGCCTCCTTAACTAACTTGACTAGACCTTCTTCCATATCCATATCGGCCAAAGAGCCGGTCTGGAGTTCGCCAAAGTGAGGGCTTTTAAGATATGCACCGAAGTCGAACCCTGGAGCCCTGACCTCTGGCGCACGTTCCGATAATGTAAAGCCAGTTTCATCGCACAGATACAATGCCCGCCCCAAGGGCATGTTCCACTCGATGATCTCGAGCTCGGCGTAAACCTTCTTTCCACCTGAGAGCGTAAAGGGTCCTAAGTGGGTCTCACTCGATCTGTTGACAATTTTTGTTACATCTATTGACTGGTCGTCGTATACGACTGAAACAGCTCTATATTTATTTAGATATGGCGCGAACACCCGAGCAAGGTCGTCAGCCCGGCCTCTCGTAAAAAAACTCTCAACTCGTGAGAAAATATTATCGACGGAAACCGTTGTGCCGGTCGATTGTTGTGTCGATATGTCAACGTCGCTTACTTGAAATTGTCCAAGGGCATCATGGTTCGCTACGATGTTGTAGCTTTTATAGTCGTTTCCATCTTTATAAGTTGTGTTCTAACTGACAATCTCGCCCAAGGATAGGGCTCTAAAGCGACCTTCGCCATTCCTGCCTTGTAACAGCCGTTGCTTTTCGTGTGAGCGTGTAGCCTTAAGTTTCCAAGAGTTTCCGAGCTGGGAGAATAGGTGCTGAGTTGCTGTGTAGGGTATTCCAGATCCGTCATCGGTGAAGATCACACGCTGGACCGTTCCAAGCGCGTTTCGTTTGATAACAATTTTTATTGAGTTCGCATCCGCATCGAATGCGTTTGAGACGATTTCTGCAACAGCCCTTATCGGAGTGCCTGAGACCAGACGCTTCCAAAAATCTTGCTGAGCCTTGACCTCGATTGTTTCAGACACGGCGTTTATCCAAAGCGCGATACAAGTGTGCTTCAATCTTAGCTAGAATGGCAGGAAGTGCTATTCATTTCCTTATAGGCCTTGTACTTCTCAACGGCACTCGTGCCGGCCATTTCCCGTGCGGTTGGGTTGTGCGGAAAATTGACGGCGCGATACGTTCGCATCAAGGCGCGTGGCTTTATGAACTTCGAACGCCCTGAGCTTGCGAAGCGCCGGTCAACGCGCTCCCCTAGTTGCAGCGGCCGCCATTGGAGAACGCCCTATCCTGAAGTATCCTTAAGCTTGGAAAGGGAGGTCTAAATGCGTCCCGCCAATCCTGCTATCTTCGACACCATCGCCGCGATCGGCCTCGCCATCGGCGGCGCTCTGGGCCTCGCCGGCACCTTTGTCGGGAGCGCCGAACTTCGCGAAACGCTCTGGACGATCGACGGCGTGGCGCTCGTGGTGGCGACCGCGCTGTTGACGATGAAATATCAGCGCCAGGGCAATGACTGCGTGGCGGCTGGATTTTTGACCTTTCTCGCCGGCGAAAGCCTGCTGCTCTCCGGCGATGCGGCGGGGCTTGAGGCCAGCGTGCCCTCCTATGTCGGCGGTATCGCGCTTTGGGCGGCGGCGCTGGTCATGGTCAGCGCGCCGAAAACCTTCGCGCTGTGGATGCGGCTTACCGCTGTCGTGGCGGCTGTGCTGTTCGTCGTGTCGGCGGGCCTGATCCTGTGGGGCGCGCCTTTGCTGCCGACCTCGGCGCCGCTGCCCGCTGCCGGATATCCCTTCCTGGTGCTCACATTCATCGGCTGGATCTGGACGCTGCTGAAGCCCGATCGTTGAGCCCGGTCGGACCGCCCCTCTCCGGCCGCTTCGCGGCCACCTCTCTCCCACCTTGTGGGGGCGAGGAACCCAGGTCTTGTGAGGCTGCGGCGATTGGCATTTCCTCGCCCCACGGAGTGGGGAGAGGTGGTTTGCGAAGCAAATCGGAGAGGGGTCTTGCTTGGCAACGCTGCGCCTTTCGCGCTGCAAATACCGCAATCGCCTCTTCCACCCGTTTAGCCGCCATGCCATGTTCCCTTCGCGGCCGGGCAGGCCGTTTCATTCCGGGGGGAATTGCAATGTCATCCTATGCTTTCGCGCGCCGCGTTGCCGCTGCGCTCTTCTTCGCCGCGCTGTTTGCGCCCGTCGCGCATGCCGGCGATGTCACCTTCGAGATCAAGAACAGCCATCCGAACGCCATGCGCGTCGAGCTCTACAGCCAGGACCGCGATCATGTCTGGCCGGGCAACAATCAGGATTACTATCTCAACGATGGCGAGACCAAGTCGATCCCGCTGTCCTGCAGTGACGGCGAATCGATCTGCTACGGCGCCTGGGTCGACGGCGACGAGAATACCTATTGGGGCGTCGGCCCCGGCAATACGGAAAAGTGCGACGATTGCTGCTACACCTGCAGTGGCGGCGAGACCGAGGAAATCGATCTGGTTCCGTGAGTTGCCCGTCTCCCTCTTGTTGGGGGGCAATCGCGTATGGGCAAGTGCCCCCTCACCCGGATTGCCAACCGAATTGCGAAGGCGGGGCAATCCGACCTCTCCCCGAGGGGAGAGGAGGTCGCCTGCGCTGCGCCAGGCTCTTCTCCCCGGCGGGAAGACCGCCCACGAGTCTTGCCTCCGCAAGCCCGAGGGCAGGCTCCGCGGCCGGGGAACTTCATAGGCGATTGCTCCATCCTTACGGGGGAGAAGCCAGCGCAAAGCGGGCAGACAGGGAGCGGGCTGTCCCGCCAACGTCGGCCGGCAACACCGGAATTCAAAGCTGAAACAAAAAACCCGCCTCGGCAGGCGGGTCGTTGGAGCCAATTGGCACCATACCCAAATTAGTAGCATAGCTGCCGGCACAAAGCAAGAACAAAATGTGGCGCGGTGAGCAAAAAATGCGAATCCCTCCCCGCCGCACCCGAGGTCGGCCCTCACGATGGGGAGAATGCTACCTTGACGTCGTCCTGACCGTGGCCATAGCGTAGTCCGGCAGGAGACCCCATCCATGGCAGTGGTCGAAGGCGAAAAAATCGATATCGGCTTTTCCGGGCGCCGCTGCATCCATTCGCGCAATTGCGTGCTTGGCGATCCCCATGTCTTCGTGCCCAATGCCCCCGGCCAGTGGATCCACCCCGAGGCGGCCAGCGTCGAGAAGATCGTGGCGCTCGCCGAAGCCTGCCCGTCCGGCGCCATCACCTATGTCCGCAAGGATGGCGGGCCGCAGGAACAGCCGCCGGTGGTCAACACCGTGCGCATAAGGGAAAACGGTCCGCTTGCCGTCCATGCCGAGATCGTGTTGGGCGGCGAAACGTTTTACCGCGCCACGCTCTGCCGCTGCGGCGCCTCGGAAAACAAGCCGTTCTGCGATGGTAGCCACACCAAATCGGGCTTCACCGCCACCGGCGAGCCGGCGCTGAAGGACACGCCGGCGCTGGAGGTGCGGAATGGCCCGCTGACCGTCACACCGACGACCAACGGCCCGCTCAAGCTCGAAGGCAATATCGAAATCGTCACCGGCACCGGCCACACGGTCGACCGCACGCAACGCACCTTCCTCTGCCGCTGCGGCCACTCCGTCAACAAGCCGTTCTGCGATGGCTCGCACAAGCGCGTGGGGTTTGTGGGGTAGGCGGCGGCGCTATCTCCCTCCTTGAGGGGGAGATGTCGCCGAAGGCGACAGAGGGGGTCGGTACGTCCTGACGCCAACGCCATCGCGGCCAGAGAATGCCGGCGCTCCACGCGAGACGACCCCCTCTGGCCTGCCGGCCATCTCCCCCTCGAGGGGGGAGATTACGCTGCCTTGGCCCAGCGCTCGTGCCTTTATCGCCCGGCCCGTATCGGCTAAGGGGCGGGGCAAGAGAATTCTCCGGACCCGCCAATGACCGCCAAGACCAAATCGCCACCCCTGTTCCTCGGCATCGACACCGGCGGCACATATACCGACGCCGTGCTGTGGTCGGAAGCCGGCGGCCCTAACGGCAAAGTGCTGGCAAAGGCCAAGGCGCTGACGACACGGCACGACCTGGCGGTCGGCATCTCCGGCGCGGTCGATGCGGTGCTGCAAAAGGCCGGCACCGACCCGGCAGCGATCAAACTGGTGTCTATGTCGACGACGCTAGCCACCAATGCGCTGGTCGAGGGCCAGGGCGGCCGCGTGGCGCTGGTGATGATCGGCTTTGCCGAGGGCGACCTTGCCCGCGACGGGCTGAAGGCGGCGCTCGGCACCGACCCGGTGGTGTTCTGCCCCGGCGGCCACGATGTCCATGGCAATGCGGCAAAGCTCGATCTTTCCGGGCTGGAGGCAGCTTTGCCGGAACTGGAAAAGTCGGTGTCCGGCTTTGCCGTCTGCGCCTATTTCGCCACCCGCAACCCGGCGCATGAGCTAAGCGCGCGGAACCTGATCCGCGACAGGACCGGCCTGCCGGTCACCGCCAGCCACGAACTGTCGGCCAAGCTCGGCGGCCCGCGCCGGGCGCTGACGACATTGCTCAACGCCAGGCTGATCTCGATGATCGACCGGCTGGTCGCGGCAACCGAAGGTTTTTTGGCCGCGCGCAACATCGCCGCCCCGCTGATGGTGGTGCGCGGCGACGGCGCTTTGGTCTCGGCCGCCTTTGCCCGCCAGCGGCCGATCGAGACCATCCTGTCCGGCCCGGCTGCCAGCCTCGTCGGTGCCCGCCACATGACCGGCCTCGACGATGCCGTGGTCTCCGATATCGGCGGCACCACCACCGACGTCGCCGTGCTCGACAAGGGCCGGCCGCGGCTCGATCCGGAAGGCGCCACCGTCGGCGGTTTCCGCACCATGGTCGAGGCCGTCGCCATGCGCACTTTTGGGCTCGGCGGCGATTCCGAGGTGGCGCTGGAGGATGGCGCGCTCAGCCCGAAGATCCTGCTCGGCCCGCGCCGCCTGGTGCCGCTGGCGCTGGCCGGCTTGATGCATGGCGAGGCCGTCACATCAGAACTGGAACGCCAGCTGCGCGCGCCTAATCCCGGCCGCATGGATGGCCGCCTCGCGGTGCGCACCGGCGTGCCGGAGCGGCTTGCGGCCGGACTGACCGGCGCCGAAGCCAAGCTTTACGAGCTGATTGGTGCCGTGCCGCAGGCTCTCGACAGATTGCTGACCTCGAACGCCCAGAACGCCACCTTGAACCGGCTGGTGTCGCGCGGGCTGGTGCATGTCGCCGGCTTCACGCCGTCGGACGCCGCGCATGTGCTGGGCAGGCAGGCCAATTGGGATGCGGCCGCGGCGCGTCTGGGTGCCGAGCTGTTCGCGCGCAGGCGCGACGGCCGCGGCCAGTTCATCGCCGCCTCGCCGGAGGCGATCTCGGAACGGGTGCTGACCGCGCTGACCCGCCTGTCGGCCGAAGTCATCCTCGAGACCGCCTTCGCCGAGGACGGGCTGGATGGCGCGGCGACCGTCGCCCATGCCCTGGTCCAGCGCGCCGTCGACGCGCATCCCGGCATCGCCCGCTTGAGCGTCGCCCTCGACCGTCCGGTCATCGGCCTCGGCGCCTCGGCGCCGCTGCATTATGCCGGCCTGGCCGAGCTGGTCGGCAATGAATGCGTGGTGCCGCAGGATACCGACGTCGCCAACGCGCTTGGCGCCGTCGTCGGCCAGGTCCGGGTGTCGGCGGAGGCGCGGGTCAGCCAGCCCAAGGAAGGGCTGTTCCGCGTTGCCTCAGGTGAAAGCGTGCGCGATTTCAACGACGAAGCAGCGGCGATCGCCGCGGCGGAGAAAGATGTGCGCGCGATTGCCGCCGGGCGGGCTAAGGACGCCGGCACCGACAGCGCCGAGATCGAAATCGCCAGCGAGTTCCGCGTCTCCACCGTAGAGGGCCAGCGCATGTTCATCGAGGCGCATGTCGTGGCGGTGGCGTCGGGACGGCCAAGGATTGCGGTGTGAGCGCGTAATCTCCCCCCCTCGAGGGGGAAGCGCGACGCGATTTGGTGCAAAGAAGAGGTTGCACTCCACGCGAGGCGACCCCCTCTGGCCTGCCGGCCATCTCCCCCCACAAGGGGCCCTCAAGGGGGAGATCGGCAGCGAAAACGCCCTACCTTCACCCTAAGCTGAATTGACCCTGCCACCGTGACATGCCAAAGGCCCGGCCTAGCCGTTCGCCTTGGAGAAGCCCTGATGACCGATCGCGTCGAGATCGCCGGATTGCGGATTGCCCGCGAGCTTCATGATTTCGTCGTGAACGAAGCGCTGCCGGGCACCGGCATCGAGGCGGAGGCATTCTGGAACGGTTTTTCGGCCATCGTCCATGATCTCTCGCCAAAAAATCGGGCGCTGCTCGAAAAGCGCGATGCCATGCAGGACAAGCTCGACCGCTGGTATCGCGACAATGGCGCGCCCGTCGACATGGAGGCCTACACGAGCTTCCTCCGCGAGATCGGCTATCTGCTGCCCGAGGGGCCGGCCTTCAGCGTGACGACCGAAAATGTCGACCCGGAAATCGCTTCGGTCGCCGGGCCGCAGCTGGTGGTGCCGGTGATGAACGCGCGTTATGCGCTGAATGCCGCCAATGCGCGCTGGGGCTCGCTGTACGATGCGCTCTACGGAACCGACGCCATCCCGGAGACGGACGGCGCCGAGCGAGGCAACAAATTCAATCCGGCGCGCGGCGCCAAGGTCGTCGCCTGGGTGAAAAGCTTCTTCGACGAGGCGGTGCCGCTCACCACAGGCAAATGGGCCGGCGTCAACGGGCTTTCGGTCGCCAATGGCATGTTGCGGCTGGGCGAGGGTGCCGGCGCCACCACGCTTGCCGACCTCAGACAGTTTGCCGGCTATCGCGGCGATGCCGCCGACCCCGAAGCCGTGCTGCTCACCAAGAACGGCCTGCACATTGAAATCGTTGTCGACCACAACAACCAGATCGGCCGCACCGATCCGGCCGGCATTGCCGATGTCGTGCTGGAATCGGCACTGACCACCATCCAGGACTGTGAGGATTCGGTGGCGGCCGTCGATGCCGAAGATAAGGTGCTGGTCTACCGCAACTGGCTCGGCCTGATGAAGGGCGACTTGGCGGAGGAGATCACCAAGGCCGGCAAGAGCTTTGTCCGCAGGCTCAACCCAGACCGCGCCTATACCGCGCCCGATGGCGGCACGCTGACCTTGCCCGGCCGCTCGCTGATGCTGGTCAGGAATGTCGGCCACCTCATGACCAATCCGGCGATATCAGACCGCGACGGCAACGAGGTGCCGGAAGGCATCATGGATGCGGCGCTGACGGCGCTGATCGCGCTGCATGACATCGGCGTGAACGGGCGCCGCGCCA
Organism: Mesorhizobium sp. M0522; assembly: GCF_040321085.1. Classification (NCBI taxonomy): domain Bacteria; kingdom Pseudomonadati; phylum Pseudomonadota; class Alphaproteobacteria; order Hyphomicrobiales; family Phyllobacteriaceae; genus Mesorhizobium; species Mesorhizobium sp. M0522. The sequence goes on along the minus strand of NZ_JAMYQW010000007.1, from coordinate 153,204 downwards.
ATTCTCGCGCCGGCTCGATGTACATCGTAAAACCCAAGATGCACGGGCCCGACGAAGTTGCCTTCGCCGTCGAGATTTTCGACCGCGTCGAAGCGCTGCTCGGTATGGCCAAAAACACCATCAAGATGGGCATCATGGACGAGGAGCGGCGCACCACCGTCAACCTCAAGCAGGCGATCCGCGCCGCGAAAGAACGCGTCGTCTTCATCAACACCGGCTTCCTCGATCGCACCGGCGACGAGATCCACACCTCGATGGAGGCCGGCCCGATGATCCGCAAGGGCGACATGAAGCAGGCCGCCTGGATTGCCGCCTACGAAGCCTGGAACGTCGACATCGGGCTGGAATGTGGGTTGGCCGGCCACGCCCAGATAGGCAAGGGCATGTGGGCGATGCCCGACCTGATGGCGGCGATGCTGGCCGAGAAAATCGTGCATCCCAAGGCCGGCGCCAATACCGCCTGGGTGCCGTCGCCGACGGCGGCGACACTGCACGCCACGCACTACCACAAGGTCGATGTCCATGCCGTCCAGGCGGCGCTGAAGAACCGGCCGAAGGCGAAGCTCGACGACATCCTGTCGGTGCCGGTAGCAAGGCGGCCGAACTGGTCGCCTGAAGACATCCAGAAGGAACTCGACAACAATGCGCAAGGCATTCTGGGTTATGTCGTGCGCTGGATCGACCAGGGCGTCGGCTGTTCGAAAGTGCCGGATATAAACGACGTCGGTCTGATGGAGGACCGCGCCACGCTGCGCATCTCCTCGCAGCACATCGCCAACTGGCTGCATCACGGCGTCTGCACGCCCGAGCAGGTCATGGAGACGATGAAACGCATGGCGGCGATCGTCGACCGCCAGAACCAAGGCGATCCGCTCTACCGGCCGATGGCGCCGGATTTCGACAAGTCCATCGCCTTCCTCGCCGCCTGCGACCTGGTCTTCAAAGGCCGCGTGCAACCCAACGGCTACACCGAGCCAGTGCTGCACGCGCGGCGGCTGGAGCTGAAGGCGCGGGATAACGGCTGAACCGAAAGCACGATGCACGCAGGCCAAGGGTAAGCGCCGGCGTCCCCCTCCCCCTTGAGGGGAGGGTGGCCCGAAGGGCCGGGTGGGGTCGCCAATGCAGTGCGCCAACCCAATTCTGACGGTGCGCCCTAGGAGGAGCATCGCAACGCTCCGCACCTCGGCCGGTTTCGAAATGCGACAGGCCGAGCGTCTCACCGGCGACCCCACCCGGCCGCTTCGCGGCCACCCTCCCCTCGAGGGGGAGGGAAAAACGCTACGCCGCTTGTGCCATCCGTTCCGAGCTCATGCGGTAGGAAATCGCTTCGGCCAGATGGATGCGGCCGACCGTCTCGCTGGCCTCGAGATCGGCCAGGGTCCGCGCCACCTTCAGGACGCGGTGATAGGCCCGCGCGGAAAAGCCAAGCTTTTCGCTGGCGTCCCTGAGCAGAGACAGGCCGGCGGCATCGGGCATGGCGATCTCCTCGATGACTGACGGCGAGCAATGGGCGTTGGTGGTGGCGGTCGCGCCGAGCCGCTCGAAGCGCTCGCGCTGGATCGTACGGGCGCGGGCAACACGTAGTGCGACGGCGGCACTTTTCTCCGCCCGGTCCGGCCGGATCAGATCGCTGGCCGAGACCGCCGGCACCTCGATCCTGAGATCGATGCGATCGAGCAGCGGGCCGGAAATGCGCGCCTGGTAGTCGGTGCGGCAGCGATCGCCGCGTAGACAGCGATAGCCCGGCTCGCCGGCCATGCCGCAACGGCACGGGTTCATCGCCGCGACCAGTTGGATACGCGCCGGATAGGTGACGCGATGATTGGCGCGCGCGATCATGCAGTCGCCGGTCTCGAGCGGCTGGCGCAGTGCATCGAGCGCCTGCGGCGAGAATTCGGGGAACTCGTCGAGGAACAGCACGCCGTGATGGGCAAGCGAGGCCTCGCCCGGCCGCACGCGCAGACCGCCGCCGACCATCGCCGCCATCGAGGCCGAATGATGTGGCGCGCGGAACGGCCGCCGGTCGGTGAGTTTTCCTTCGCCGAGTTCGCCGGCCACCGAGGCGATCATCGAGACTTCGAGCAATTCCCTGGGCGCCAGCGGCGGCAGGATCGACGGCAGCCGCTGCGCCAGCATCGACTTTCCCGACCCCGGCGGTCCGACCATCAGAAGATTGTGGCCGCCGGCCGCCGCCACCTCCAGCGCCCGCTTGGCGGTCTCCTGGCCCTTGATGTCGGCAAGATCGGGCAGGTCGCGCGCCGAGGCATGGATGCCGGCTTCCGGCCGCGACAGAACCTGCGTGCCGCGAAAATGATTGGCGATGGCGATCAGGCTGCGCGGCGCCAATATGTCGAAATCCTTGCCGGCCCAGGCCGCTTCCGGCCCGCAGGCGAACGGGCAGATCAAGCCCTTGCCTTCGGCATTGGCGCCGATCGCCGCCGGCAGCGCGCCGGCCACCGCCGCGATGGTGCCGTCGAGCGACAATTCGCCAAGCACGACATAGCCGGCCAGCATGTCGCCCGGAATGGCGCCGAGCGCCGCCATCAGCCCGAGCGCGATCGGCAGATCGTAATGGCTGCCTTCCTTGGGCAGGTCAGCGGGTGCCAGATTGACGGTGACCTTCTTCGACGGCATCGACAGGCCGGATGCATGCAGCGCTGCCTGCACCCGCTCGCGGCTTTCGGCTACAGCCTTGTCGGCCAGCCCGACGATGTGCATGTTGACCTTGCCCGGCGCGATCATCACCTGCACGTCGACCGGCACGGCCTCGATGCCCTGGAAAGCAACCGTGCGAACCCGCGCCACCATGTCTTCACCCCGGATGCAGGCTTTTGCCCCAAGCCTTTGCGATCATGCCGCGAACGGCGTCACCGGAGACAACCACAGATTTCCGGCGAAGGCAAGAACATTTGGGGAACAGCTGAGCGCCACGGCTGCAATGGTCCGGAACGCGGCCGCTTCCAGAAGCAATGTACGCTAGTTGCGCTTCTCCTCGACGGCATCCCAAAATAGGCTGGCGATGTCGGCGCCGCCGAAGCGCTGCACTTCGCGTATGCCGGTCGGTGAGGTCACGTTGATCTCGGTCATGTAGTCGCCGATGACGTCGATGCCGACAAGGATGAAGCCGCGCTCCTTCAGCGCGGGGCCGATGCGGGCACAGATCTCGCGTTCGCGCGCCGTCAGCTCGGTCTTTTCGGCGCGGCCGCCGACATGCATGTTGGAGCGGGAATCATGCTCGGCCGGTACCCGGTTGATGGCGCCGACAGGCTCGCCGTCAACCAGGATGATGCGCTTGTCGCCAGCCCGCACCTCCTTGAGGTAGCGCTGCACGATGTAGGGTTCGCGGAACAACTGGTCGAACATTTCGAGCAGCGAGGCGAGGTTGCGGTCGGCCTCGTGCAGGTGGAAGATGCCGGCGCCGCCATTGCCGTAGAGCGGTTTGACGATGATATCGCCGAACTCCTTGCGGAAGGCTGCGACCTCGAGAGGGTCCTTGGTGATCAGCGTGTCCGGCATCAGGTCGGGAAATTCGGTGACGAAGATCTTTTCCGGGCTGTTGCGCACCCAGGCCGGGTCGTTGACCACCAGCGTCTTCGGATGGATGCGCTCGAGAATATGCGTGGTGGTGATGTAGTTCATGTCGAAGGGCGGATCCTGCCGCAAAAGGATGACGTCCATCTCCGAAAGATCGGTGCGGACTTCTTCGCCCAGCGAATAATGATTGCCCTTCTCGTCGCGGACCTGCATCGCCTCGATACGGGCAAACACCTTGCCGTCGCGCAGCGACAGCCGGTCGGGCGTGTAGTGGAACAATTGGTGGCCGCGCCGCTGCGCCTCCAGCGACAGTGCAAACGACGTGTCGCCGGCTACCGACACGGTGGAGATGTGGTCCATCTGGACGGCGACTTTCAGGGGCATGGCAGCTCTCCGGCGCACTTGGAGCGATCCACTTGGACGCACAAAGTACGCTCCAACATTTCTTGAATCCATGCATCGTGCTTTCCGAAAATCGATTCCGATTTTCGGGCCGATGCATTGACGACAGCGATATAAGGAAATCGGCGGCTTCTGCCAATCGGCCAAGGTCACGATGAGGCTACGCTTCGCTTGGCGCAGATCCCAACGCGATGTGCGTTCAGCGGTCGAAGACCAGCTTGGAATAGCCGAGGAAGGACAGCGCCATGGCAACCAGCGAGGCGACCGCAAGGGCGACGAGCGGCGACACCATCGGCAGCGTGAACAGCATGGCGCAATAGACGAGATAATTGACGAGGCTGGTGGCAATGCCGACGCCGCCATAGCGTGCGCCCTCTTGCGCGACGCCGCGGCTGGAAGGCGAGAAGGTCAGATGGCGGTTGATCAGCCAGGTGACGGACAGGGCAAAACCGATCGAGATGATGCGAGCCGCCAAGGGGCCAAGCGGCGCTATCGCCAACACCAGCCAAAGCGCCGCCGCGTCGGCGACGAAGCCGATGCCGCCGGCGACAATGAAGCGGGCGAGGCGTCCCATTTAGGGCTCTAAGCCGCCCGCGGGGTCTTGCGCGGTCCGGTCTTCAAAGTCGCGAGCGCAATTGCGCGTTCGCGTTCGACGCGGCCGGAAGGCATCGACAGATAGAAGATGCGCTTCTGCTCGGCTCGGCCGCGCGACACCGAATCGAGGATCACCCCGGTCACCGCCGCCAGCATCGACAGCAGCAGCAGGCCGACCGACAGAACCCAGGTCGGCATGCGCGGCACAAGCCCGGTTTCGGCGAACTCGATCAGCACCGGCGCCATCAGAAACAGGCTTGATGCCAGGAAGAACACCGAAAAAGCGCCGAAGAAACGCAGCGGCTGCGTCTCCTTCATCAGCATGGCGAACATCCACAGGATCTTCGCGCCGTCGCGAAAGGTCGACAGCTTCGACGAGGAGCCTTCCGGCCGGCGGCCATAGTCGAGTCCGATCTCGCTGACCGGCAATTTGAGCTGCGAGGCGTGCACCGACATTTCGGTCTCGATCTCGAAACCGCCGGAAACGGCGGGAAAACTCTTGACGAAGCGCCTGGTGAAGGCGCGGTAACCCGAGAAGATATCGGTAAAGTCCGAACCGAACAAACGTTTGTAGAGGCTGTTGAAGATGCGGTTGCCGAAGGCGTGGCCTGTCCTGCCGGCGTCGTTGGCGACGCCGCGCCTGGTGCCCACCACCATGTCGGAGCGCTCGGTCAGCAGCGTGTTGATCAGTTGCGGCGCGTCCTCCGGCGCATAGGTGCCGTCGCCGTCGGCCATCAGGTAGATGTCGGCCTCGATGTCGGCGAACATGCGGCGCACGACATTGCCTTTGCCCTGGCGCGGCTCGCGCACCACGATGGCGCCGGCGGCGCGGGCTCGGAGCGCGGTCAGGTCGCGCGAATTGTTGTCGTAGACATAGATCGCGGCGGCAGGCAGCGTTTCGCGAAAGCGCCGCACCACTTCGCCGATCGTCAGCTCCTCATTGTAGCAAGGCAGGAGCACGGCGATGCTCGGCTCATGGCGCATTTCTTGTGGCATTTTCGTCTCCGGATGCCCTGTGAGGCCCCTGACCGCTCAAGCGCCGGCCTCGCTCGGGCGGCTTTACTATTTATTGAAGCTGTTAAGGCTAGGTTTAAACCGCCCCGTATTCCTTCCAAAGGTCCCGATATGAGCACAGCCGACGATGGCGCCTCCATTTGGAGGTCCGATATCGCGCTGGCGCTGCTTGCCACGGTGCTGGCGCTTGCCGTCAATGCCTTTGCCGGCTTCCCGGCACTGACCAATGCCGGCGGCGACAACGACAATCTGCTGCGCCTCGTCGAAGTTCGCGACATGCTGGCCAGCCAGGGCTGGTTCGATCTCCACCAGTACAGGATGGGCCTGGAAGGCGGTTTCGTCATGCATTGGTCGCGGCTGGTCGATGCGCCGATCGCCGCTATCATCATGGCCGTATCGGCCCTGACCGGCAGCGCGGCCTTTGCCGAGAATGTTGCGCAAGTGCTGTGGCCGGCGCTGCTCTTCTGCCTGACCGTATTTTTCACGGCTCGCGCCGCGCGCAGCTTTGCCGGTGACAGCGCCGTGCTGCCCGCTGTCGTGATCGGCGCTGCCGCACTGTATTTCCTCGGCATTTTTTCGCCTGGCGCGCTCGATCACCACAATGTCCAGCTGATGCTGAGCATGGCCAGCCTGAGCCTGTTGCTTGAAGCGCCAACGCGTAGGCCGGCGGCATTGCTCTCCGGCCTGTGCGCCGGATTGATGCTGGCCGTCGGCATGGAGACCGCGCCTTATGTGGCCACCATCGGCGCCTCTGTTGCCATGCTGTTCGCCCTCGGCGCCAATGGCGAGAGGCTGATCGCCAGGGATTTCGGCCTCGGCTTTGCCGGCGCGTCCGCTCTCGTCTTTGTCGCCACCATTGCGCCGTCCGCCTGGGGTCAGGCGCAATGCGACGCCTTCTCGACCGTGCAGTTCGTCGTCGCGGGGATTGCCGGAACCGGCCTTGCGGCGATAGCGTCGGTCGAGCCCGCCGGCCGCACGCGCCAACGGCGCATCGCCTCGCTTGGCCTGCTTGCCCTGCTATTGGCCTCTGTCATCGTCTTTTTGTTCCCACAATGCCTGGCAGCGCCCTATGCCAACCTCGATCCGCGCCTCAAGGAGCTATGGCTTGATCACATCGACGAGGCGCAGTCGCTGTTCAAGCTGCTCGCTGAAGATCCGGCCGGGGTGGTGGCGCGCTATGCCACGCCGCTCATCGCGCTCGCGCTGATGGCGCTTCGCCTTGGCCGTGGCGGCTGGCGGCGGCAGGACAGCCTTGTCGGCGCGCTGCTTGTCGTGGCCTTCATCGTCAGTGCCTGGCAGGTGCGCGGTTCGACATTCTCGATCGCCTTCGCTGTCATCCCGCTTGCCGCCTGGATTGCCAAATGGCGTCAACGGGCCGAGGCCAGCCCGTCGCGTGGCGTGGCGCTGCGCATGGCCGCCGTCTGGCTGGTTTCGGTGAATGCCGTCTGGACTGGGGCTGCCGCGGCAACCTCGGTCGCCTTCGAGGACAGCAATACCGCCGCCGATAATGGCGACGGCGCCGATGTCGCTTGCCAGCGCATGGCCTCCTTTGCGGCGCTTGGCCGCCTGCCAGGCACCACCGTACTGGCAATTTCCAATCTCGGATCGCCTATCCTGGCCTATTCCGGACATCACGTCTTCGCAGGGCCTTATCATCGCAACGTCGCCGGCAACCTGCTGGCGCTCGATGCCTTCCTTGGGTCCGATGCCGATGCCAGGACGGTCGTGGCGGATCATCAAGTCGGCCTCGTCGCGCTGTGCCCCGGCAGCGCCGAAAGCAAGCTCCTCGCAGCCAAGGCGCCGGCAGGCTTTCTTGCCGGGCTGATGCGCGGCAGCGTGCCGGAATGGCTTGAGCCGGTTGCCGGGACCAGCGGAGCCGCCGTCGAATTGTACCGCGTCCGGCCGGACAGCTGATCGATCGGCGGCCATGCGGCCTTTTGTCGGACATAAGTCCCGACAATCCACGCTTTCGCCCTTGCCCGCCCGACATGGCTGGATAGGATGCGCGCCGGCCAGACCGCGATCATTGGACCGGGAGAGAATTCATGATGCCATCGGCGCGCTTTGCCGATCTCGAAGGCGCTTCGGTGCTGATCACCGGCGGCGGCTCCGGCATTGGCGCTGCCTTGACAGAAGGCTTTGTCCGCCAGGGGGCAAACGTCGCCTTCATCGATATCGCCGACCGTCCGAGCCTGGCGCTGGCCGATCGGTTAGAGAAGGAGCTGGGCCGGCGGCCGCTCTATCTCAAGACCGACATACGCGACATCGAGGCGTTGCGGCTGTCGGCGGGCAAAGCTGCAGAGGCGCATGGCGACGTGACCGTGCTGGTCAACAATGCCGCGCAGGATGACCGTCATGCCGTGGAAGACGTCACGGTGGAGTTCTGGGACAACAATCATGCCATCAACCTGCGCCCGCATTTCTTCAGCGCACAGGCGGTGGCGCCGGGCATGAAGCGGGCCGGCGGCGGATCGATCATCAACTTCACCTCAACCTCGTTTCTCATCAACCATCCCGATATGCCGGCCTATACCGCCGCCAAGGCCGGCATCGTCGGCCTCACCAAGGGTCTTGCCGGCAAGCTCGGCATCGACGGCATCCGCGTCAACGCGATCGCGCCCGGCTGGGTGATCACCGAGCGGCAGAGAAAGCTCTGGGTCACCGAAGAAGCGCTCGCCGCTCATGTCGCCAAACAGTGCATCAAAGAGGTGATGCAGCCGGAAGACATTGTCGGCACTGTGCTGTTCCTGGCGTCGGATGCCTCACGCATGCTGACCGCGCAGATGCTGATCGTCGATGGGGGGTTCCTGTGATCTCATCGAGCAAGGCAGCTTCCGTCGCGGCCGTCGACTGGGGCACCACCCGTATGAGGGTCTGGCTGCTCGACGGCGCCGGCAAGGTTCTCGCCGAGCGGCGCGGCGATGACGGGCTGATCACCGCCCAGGCTAAAGGATTTTCGTCCATTCTCGAAGGGCATCTGGCTGCCCTGGGCGCAGCCGAGGCGCTGCCGGTCATCATTTGCGGCATGGCCGGTTCGCGCCAGGGCTGGCTGGAGGCGCCCTATGTCAGCGTGCCGGCGCCGATCGGCGCTATTCTCGCCGGCGCTGCCCGCATCCCCGGCCAGCGCCGCGACATCCGCATCGTGCCCGGCCTTGCCCAGCGTCTGGCCGACGCCCCGGACGTCATGCGCGGCGAGGAAACGCAGCTCGCCGGCGCCGGTTTGCCGGCAAAGGGGCGCCACCTCGTCTGCATGCCCGGCACGCATTCGAAATGGGTGCTGGTCGAGGACGGTGCCGTTGCCGGTTTCGGCACCTGGCCGACCGGCGAGCTGTTTTCGGTGCTGGCCGCGCACTCGATCCTGCGCCATTCGCTGGGCGAGCCGCCGAAGCCGGTTGCCGCCGAAAATCCATTTTTCCGGGAGTGGTGCCTGAAGGCGTTGGCCGAAGGCGGTGACATCGGTTCAGGACTGTTCTCGATCCGCGCCGCCAGCCTGCTGCAGGATCTGAAGCCCGAGGATGCCGCCGCGTGCCTGTCCGGCCTGCTGATCGGCGGCGAGATCGCTTCGGCAAATCGCCGTTATGGGGCGAGTGCCGTGCCCGTCGTGCTGATCGCGTCGGGCGCACTTGGCACGCTCTATGCCGACGCGCTCGGCCTTGCCGGGCTCGCGGTCAGGGTGGTCGACGCTGACGAGGCGGTGCGTGCCGGTCTTGCCGAAGCCGCGCGCGAAAATGGCATGATCGCCGGAAATGGAGTTGCCGCATGACAGAGACCGCACCTTTTCCAAAGCTCGAGCGGGGTCTGGTCGCCATCCTGCGTGGCCTCAAGCCAAGCGAGGCGGTGGCGATCGGCCAGGCGATCTTCGGCGCCGGTATCGAAGCGATCGAGGTGCCGCTCAACTCGCCCGATCCTTACGCCTCCATCGCCAGCATTGTCGGAGCGCTTCCTCCAACAGCCTTGGTCGGTGCCGGCACGGTGCTCAGCGCCGCCGATGTCGACGGCCTGCACAAGGCCGGCGGGCGGCTGCTGGTCAGCCCCAATATCGATGCCGAGGTCATGGGCCGTGCCATGCACTACGGCATGGTGACGATGCCCGGCGTGTTCACGCCGACCGAGGCATTTCAAGCAATCCGGCTCGGCGCCTCGGCACTGAAATTCTTCCCGGCGAGCGTGCTTGGCGCGGCAGGCATTTCGGCGATGCGCGCGGTGCTGCCGGCCAGTGTGCTGGTCGGCGCGGTCGGCGGCGTTTCGGATAAGGATTTTGCCGGCTACAAGGCAGCCGGCGTCAGCGTCTTCGGTCTTGGCTCCAGCCTGTTCAAGCCGGGCATGAGCGTCGACGAAGTGGCAGCGCGAGCGAAAGCCGCAGTTCAGGCCTGGGACGCGGCGTTTGGAGTGGCATGATGAGCGAGACCATTGTTTCGGTTTTTTCCGACCATGTCTGCCAACTCGGGGAGGGACCAAGCTATGACCCTGCCACCGACACGCTCTACTGGTTCGACATCGTCAATGGCCAGCTCCTGGAAAAGCTCCTGTCCGGCGGTGCAGTCAAGGTCCACGAGCTCGGCCAGATGGCCAGCGCCGTCGCCATCGTCGACGACCGGCGCCAGTTGATCGCCACCGAGACCGGCCTGCATGTCCGCGACGTCGCGACCGGCAAGCTGACGTTGCATACGCCGATCGAGGCCGACAATGCGGTCACCCGCTCGAACGATTCACGCGTTCACCCTTGCGGCGCGCTGTGGGTCGGCACAATGGGCAAGGGCGAGGAGAAGGGTGCCGGTTCGATCTACTGGTTCTTCAAGGGCGAGCTGCGCCGGCTTTATGCCGACATTACTGTGCCCAACTCGATCTGCTTTTCCGAGGATGGGACCATTGCCTATTACACCGACACCAGCACCGGCCTGTTGGTGCGCGTCGGCTGCGATCCGGCGACCGGACTGCCGGTTGGCGAACCGAAGGTCTTCGTCGACCACCGTTCGGCCAAGGGCTATATCGATGGTTCGGTGCTCGACCGTGACGGCATATTGTGGAACGCCTGCTGGGGCGGCAGCGTCGTCGAAGCCTATGGACCCGACGGCAAGCTCGTCCGTTCGGTGGCGATGCCGGCGACGCAGCCTTCCTGTCCGGCTTTCGTCGGCAGGAATGCCGACCGGCTGGCGGTCACCTCCGCCTGGTCGGGCAAGAGCGAGAAGCAGCGCCTGCTCGACCCGCAAGCCGGCATGACATTCATGCTCGACATTCCAGTCAATGGTCGCTTCGAGCCGCGTGTGCTGATTGGCTGACCATGATCCCGAAAAGTGGGAACCGGTTTTCGGAAAAGATCATGGTCAAACAGGAAGATGGCGCCGTTGCTGTCGTGCAGGCATTCGGCTGACGTCGGTTCCGCGAAAGCCGAATGCATTCGCCGTGCGATGCTAGAACGGTTCATCGTTTCGCGGGAACGCTGAACCGCTCTATCTCTTTGTTTTGACGCAATTCCGGACGGAAAACCGTTTCACACTTTTCCTGGAATTGCTCTAGCAATCGTGCTGCCCGGGAAATCGTTCGATCATGTCAAGCCGCAAGCCGAAGCTGATCCTTGTCTACGAGCCGGAAAAGGCCTGCTTCGATCGGCTGGTTGCCGATAACCACGTGCCGAAGCGTGCCGCCGAAATTGCCTCCTATCTGGCGCAATCGACCGACTTCGCTGCTGAATTCGACGCACTTGCCGCCGCTTGCCAAAAGCGCGGCCTGTCATTCGCACCGCTGGCGCTCGACGATGCCGCAAGCGTTCTCGGCGGCGAGGACCCGAAGACCACGCTTGTCTGGACGCTGACCGACGGCATTGCCTATTTCCGTGGCGGCGCCGCACCAGCTCTGGCACGGCTGAATGGCCTGAAGGCGATCGGCGCCGACGATGCGTCGTTCGCGCTCTGTCAGGACAAGTTCCGGTCCGGCGCCGTGCTCGGCGCGCTTGGCCTGCCGGTGCCGCGGGCTGGCCTTGCCCGTGACGGCGCCTGGCTGGTCGCGCCGCCGGCTTCGCCCGCCGGCTGGTTCGTCAAGCCGAACCGGCTCGGCGCCAAGATCGGCATCTGGCCGGATTCGCACTGCCACGATCTCGGCCACGCGCTGGAGCTTAGCCGGCGCGTCTTCGCCGCCTATCGCGACGATGTCATCGTCCAGCCCTATGTCGCCGGCCGCAACGCGCGCGCCAGTTTTCTCGGATTGAGGCCGGATACCGGCGTCGAGGCGCTGGGCATCGCCTTTGTCGATTCGGGCGGCGACTTCCAGACAATGCAGGACAGCCTGGCGCTTTACGGCGATGCCGGCGCAGCGGCGAAAGCTGCGGGAAAATATACCGAGCCGGTGCTGCTGCCGGTCGCCGGCAGCCAGCCTGAAGCCGATGCAAGAATCCGTCGCATCGCCGAACGCCTGATGGTCGGGCTTGGCCTGCGGGATGTGTTTTCCATCGATTTCCGGGTCGAAGCCGACGACAGCATCCACCCCATCGAGTTCGAGGTCTGCCCCGGCCTGCCCTGCTTCGATTTCCGCGATTACTGTCGCCAGCAATGGGGCTTGAGCCTCGCCGATGCGATGGCGGAGGCAGCGGCGAACCGGCTTCTCGCCTAAATCCCCTCGACCAGCACGATTTCGCCCTCGGCCACCTTCTGGCGGATCGCGACGGCGCGCTGGTATTCGGGCGAGTGGTAGCAGTCATGCGCCGCCGCAAGCGACGGAAACTCGATGATCACGTTGCGGTCGCGGCCCGGCCCCTCGGCCTTCTCATGCGCGCCGCCGCGCGCCAGGAACTTGGCGCCGAAGCGGTCGAAGGCCGGTTTGGCAGCTGCGACATAGTCCTTGTAGCCTTCCGCATCGCGCACGTCGACGCGAGCGATCCAGTATCCCTTGGGCATGGCTTTTCTCCGGGTTAATTCCTGGCGTCAGGCCGAGCGCATTTCATCGAGGATCGCTTCCGCCGCCGCCCGCCTGTCGGCCGCGCCGACGATCGGCCGGCCGACGACGAGATGGCTGGAGCCGTTGCGGATCGCCTGCGCCGGCGTCACCACCCGCTTCTGGTCGCCATGGTCGCTGCCCTTCGGCCGGATTCCCGGCGTCACGACCGCCAGGTCGGGGCCGACGATGCGGCGCACCGCCTCAGCTTCCTCGGCCGAGCAGACGATGCCGCCCATGCCGGCATGCAGCGCCTGCTCGGAGCGCCTCAGCACCAGTGTATGCGGATCATACTCATAGCCGGCGTCGATCACGTCCTGCTCGTCCATCGAGGTCAGCACGGTGACCCCGAGCAGGCAAAGGTCGCTGCCCCTGGCAGCCTCGACCGCCGCCTTCATCGTCTTCGGATAGGCATGGATGGTCAGCATGCTCATGCCCATCCTGGCGATGTTTTCGACGCCCTTGGCCACCGTGTTGTCGATGTCGAGCAGCTTCATGTCGAGAAAGATCCTGGTGCCGCCGCTGGCCAGCTCGCGGGCGAAGTCGAGCCCGCCGGCAAAGGCGAGCTGGTAACCGATCTTGTAGAAGGAGACGATCCCGTCGAGCTCGCGCACCGCTTTCTCGGCTTCCTTCAGCGTCGGCAGGTCGAGGCCGACGATCAGCCTTTCCTGCATCGTGTCGGCATGCGGGGCGTCCGGGATCATGCCTCGATCCGCGTCGACAGCATGCGCGAGGTTTCGATCAGCGTTCGGCATAGGTGCTCCATCGATTGGCGTAGTCTCTCGTCCCTGAACTTGCCCTCGTCGTCGAAGGCGTTGCCGCCCTCCGGCACCGAACATTCCGGTGTCACCACCTCCATCCGGCAGCGTACCAGAACGGCGCGCAGATGGTTGATGCAGCGTATCCCGCCGAAGGGTCCGTTGGAAGACGAGCAGAGGCCGGCGACCTTGCCGGCAAGCGGCCTGAACGTCCGGCCGCCATCCTTGCGCAGCTGGCTCACCCAGTCGATGCTGTTCTTGAGCAGCGGCGGAATGGAGCCGTTATATTCGGGCGTCGCGATCAGCAGCCCGTCATGGGCGGCGATCATCCGGCCGAGCTTGACGGCGTTTTCGGGAATGCCTTCGTCCTTTTCCAAATCCTGGTCGAGGATCGGCAGCGGATAGTCGGCGAGCGAGATGCGGGTCACCTCGGCGCCCTGCATGGCAAGTTCCTTCTGTGCCACGTCGGCGGTCCTGCCGCTATAGGCGCCGCTGCGCACCGAACCGGCGACGACGAGAATTTTCGGGATCACAGCCATGGGTCTGCCTTGTCACCCGATGGGTATAAGACAAGTGCTATTCAAACCCAACGCTTCAATTCATGCGGCCCCGCGTCGGTAGATCCAAAGCTGCGTCGGCGGAATGTTGCGGATGACGAAATGGAAATGCTCGACCGTATAGTCGCCGCGGCCCGGCGGGATCGGCGACAGCGGCCCGTAAGTCAGCTGCACGATCGGCCGGCCCGCCGGGATACGGTCGAGCAGCCTCTCGACATAGGCGATGCGCTGGGCGACAGGGAAATTGAGCAGCGGCACGCCCGATATCACAGAATCGAAGATCAGGTCGCGCTTATCGCCAAGCGTCGCGTCGAGATTGAAGGCGTCGCCCTCGATGACGTTGACGCCTGGATAAAGCTGGCGCAGATGGCGCACGAAATCAGTGGAATATTCGACCGCGTAGAGATTCTCAGGCTTTATGCCCTGGGCGAGGATGGCGCGTGTGATGACGCCTGTACCGGGCCCGACCTCGAGCACCGGCAGGCCGGATGTCGGATCGACGATCGAGGCCATCTTGCCTGCGGTGATGGAACTGGTCGGGACGATCGAACCGACCGCCTTCGGCTTGTCGATCCAGCCCTTGAAGAACTTCAGCTCGTCGTCGAACTTTTCCGCCAGCGTCTTTCGCAGTCCGGGACTACGCGTCATTGAAAGTCCTCCTCAACGCTCCCTCGCATGCTACTTAGCAGTTACGAGGTGCAAGACAACGCGAATCCCCGGATAAGGTGTTGATGACGCTCGGGAAGCGTTCTCCAGGGATCAGCTTCAGTGCTCGCCGAACGTTTCGAAAAAGTCTTTCATGCGGGCGAAAAATCCGCTCGACTGAGGCGAATTGTCCTTTGAGGAAAGCTGCTCGAATTCCTCCAGCAATTCGCGCTGACGGCGCGAAAGGTTCTGCGGCGTCTCAACCACCGTCTGGATGTAGAGGTCGCCGATATTGGGCTGGCGCAGCACAGGCATGCCCTTGCCCTTGAGGCGGAACTGGCGACCGTTCTGGGTGCCTTCCGGCACCTTCACCTTCGTCTGGGTACCGTCCAGTGTCGTCACCTCGAACGAGCCGCCAAGCGCTGCCGTCGTCATCGAGATCGGCACCTTGCAATAAAGATCGGCCCCGTCGCGCTGGAAGAATTCGTGCGGCTTGACCGCGAGGAAGATGTAGAGATCGCCCGACGGGCCGCCGCGCAGGCCGGCCTCGCCCTCATTGGCCAGCCGGATGCGGGTGCCATCCTCGATGCCGGCAGGGATGTTTACCGACAGCGAGCGCTCCTCGGTGACACGGCCCTGGCCGGCGCATTTCGGGCACGGATCCTTGATGGTCTGGCCGCGCCCCTGGCATTGCGGGCAGGTGCGCTCGATCGAGAAGAAGCCTTGCGTGGCGCGCACCTTGCCGTGGCCGTTGCACATCGAGCAGGTGACGGGCTGGGTGCCAGGCTTGGCGCCGCTGCCCGAGCATTCCGAGCAGGAAATCGAGGCTGGCACCCGAATCTGCGCGGTCTTGCCGGAAAATGCCTCTTCCAGCGTAATTTCCATATTGTAGCGCAGGTCGGCGCCGCGCTCGCGGCCGCCGGACGAGCGGCGCTGGCGCCCGCCCATCATGTCGCCGAAAATGTCTTCGAAAATGTCGGCGAAGCCGCCGGCGCCAAAGCCTTGCGCCCCGCCATTCATACCGCCGTGCTCGAAGGCGGCGTGGCCGAATCGATCATAGGCGGCGCGCTTCTGCGGGTCCTTCAGTGTCTCGTAGGCTTCGTTGATTTCCTTGAACTTGTGCTCGCAGGCATGGTCGCCTGGATTGCGGTCGGGATGGAACTGCATGGCGAGCTTGCGAAAAGCGCTCTTGAGCTCCTTCTCGTCGGCGCCCTTTTGCACGCCTAGCGTTTCGTAAAAATCAGCTTTCATGTTTTCCCGCAGTCCGGATAGTCAACGTCTTGAAGCATCGTTGCGTCGTTTGCCGGCACGCTGTTCCGATTTAGGTGTGATGGAGCCGCGATGCCAGTGTCTACGAGGCTTTGTCCGCATTTTTTCGGGCAGCTCAGCGTTTTTCCGGCAAAGGGTTGCAAAAAAGCCCGGCTGTGCGCCGGGCTTTTTCCCTTACCTGTACCGTCAGGCGGTTCAGGCCGACTTCTTCTTCTCGTCGTCTTCGTCGATTTCCTCGAAGTCGGCATCGACGACGTCACTGTCCTTGGCGGCATCAGCCTTGGCGTCGGCCTCGGCGGCTTCCTTCTGCGAAGCCTCGTACATGGCCTGGCCGAGCTTCATCGAGACTTCGGCGAGCGTCTGCGTCTTGGCCTCGATCTCGGTCACATCGTCGCCTTCGGCAGCGGTCTTCAGCGCCGCGATCGCATCGGCAATCGCCGTGCGGTCGGCCTCGGAAACCTTCTCGCCGTATTCCTTCAGAGATTTCTCCGAGGAATGCACCAGCGCCTCGGCCTGGTTGCGGGCCTCGACCAGCGCGCGCCGCTTCTTGTCGGCTTCGGCATTGGCCTCGGCGTCCTTGACCATCTTCTCGATGTCGGCGTCCGAAAGGCCGCCGGACGCCTGGATGCGGATCTGGTGCTCCTTGCCGGTGCCCTTGTCCTTGGCCGAGACGTTGACGATGCCGTTGGCGTCGATGTCGAAGGTGACCTCGATCTGCGGCACGCCGCGCGGCGCAGGCGGGATGCCGACCAGATCGAACTGGCCGAGCGCCTTGTTGTCGGCGGCCATTTCACGCTCGCCCTGGAAGACGCGGATGGTCACCGCCGACTGCGAATCCTCGGCGGTGGAGAACACCTGGCTCTTCTTTGTCGGAATCGTCGTGTTGCGTTCGATCAGCCGCGTGAACACGCCGCCCAGCGTCTCGATGCCGAGCGACAACGGCGTCACGTCGAGCAGCAGCACGTCCTTGACGTCGCCCTGCAGCACGCCGGCCTGGATAGCGGCGCCCAACGCGACGACCTCATCCGGGTTGACGCCCTTGTGCGGCTCCTTGCCGAAGAACTGCTTCACGATCTCCTGGATCTTGGGCATACGGGTCATGCCGCCGACCAGGACGACTTCGTCGATTTCGCCGGCCTTCAGGCCGGCATCCTTGAGCGCCGCCTTGCAAGGATCGATCGTGCGCTGGACGAGATCCTCGACCAGGCTCTCGAACTTCGCCCGCGTCAGCTTCAGCGTCAGGTGCTTGGGGCCGGTGGCATCGGCGGTGATGAAGGGCAGGTTGATCTCGGTCTGCGTGGTGGACGACAGCTCGATCTTGGCCTTTTCAGCCGCTTCCTTGAGGCGCTGAAGGGCGAGCTTGTCGTTCCGCAGGTCGATGCCCTGTTCCTTCTTGAACTCGGCCGCCAGATATTCGACCAGACGCATGTCGAAATCCTCGCCGCCGAGGAAGGTGTCGCCATTGGTCGACTTCACCTCGAACACGCCGTCGCCGATTTCGAGCACCGAAATATCGAACGTGCCGCCGCCAAGGTCATAGACGGCAATCGTCTTGCCTTCCTTCTTGTCCAGTCCATAGGCAAGCGCGGCCGCCGTTGGCTCGTTGATGATGCGCAGCACTTCGAGGCCGGCGATCTTGCCGGCATCCTTGGTCGCCTGGCGCTGGGCGTCGTTGAAATAGGCCGGAACGGTGATGACCGCCTTCTCGACCTTCTCGCCGAGATAGGCCTCCGCCGTTTCCTTCATCTTCTGCAGGATCATCGCCGAGATCTGGCTAGGCGACTGCTTCTTGCCGCCGGCCTCGACCCAGGCGTCGCCATTGTCGCCCTTGACGATCTTGTAGGGGACAAGCTTCTTGTCCTTCTCCGTCACCGGATCGTCGTAGCGGCGGCCGATCAGGCGCTTGACCGCGAAAATGGTGTTCTCAGGATTGGTGACCGCCTGGCGCTTGGCCGGCTGGCCGACAAGGCGCTCGCCGTCGCTGTTGATGGCGACGATGGAAGGAGTCGTGCGCGCGCCTTCCGCATTCTCGATGACCTTGGATTCCTTGCCGTCCATGATGGCGACACAGGAATTGGTTGTTCCCAGATCGATACCGATTACTTTTGCCATTTCTCTAATCTCTCCGCTAAGCAGGCTCTCAGGACCCGTACAGGCGTTCCGACGAAAGCCCCTGTTCACAAGAAATTCCGCTCCGGCAACCGGCATTCGGCGCTGGACGGCTTGGCGCGTATATAAGAACAGGCTGCGTGGCGCGCAAGCATTCTGCGCAAGGCGTTCACCATTCATCGCGGTTGATCGGATTCGGGACCGGCAGGCCCGTATTTTCCGGCGGTGATCCAGCCAGCCCGGCCCCCGGCCCATGAACCTTTCCGCCTCGCCCCGCGACTGACGCTCAGGTGCCGCGTGGTGCGGCCCGGAAAGGAAAGCCCCATGACCACAGATCCAGAGGCTCCATGGTCTCCGGGAACAGCAGGAGCTCAGCGCGACCATCGCCTTCGGGACCGGGTCGATGCGCTGGGCTTTTCGCTGGTTCCGTTGACCCTGCGCGGACGCAGGCGTACCGTGACGTTGAGGAAAGCAGACAATTCGATCAGGGATGAACGTGCCGGAACGCCGCGCCCTGCCCTGATTTGCGCGCCGGGACCGGATGTTTCTCCCATGACCTGTGGGGGGAGATCCATGTCTTGCGACCACGGCGCATTCGTGCGCTCTCGTGCCGGCCGTTTGCGCCGCGCCATCCAGGCTGCCAGCGGATTGTCGATCTTGGCGCTCGCCGCTGGGCTCTGGCTCGGTGGCTCGGCCCAGGCTCAGGAAACTCAGATCATCTATCCCGGCTCGATGGCAGTGACCGGATTCTCCGGCACCATCATTCCCAATTTCGAGGAAGGCCTGCCGCCGGGCGTCGATCCCGTCGACGAAACCTTTATCGACACGGCGCGCGCGACCTTGCGCATCTTCGACGTCTCAAGGCTGGGCGGGCCGGCGTCTGGCCAATTGGTCTTCACCCCGCCACCGTTCGAGGTCACGGCCGGGCAAATCGGCCAGGTGTTCGGCATCACCTACGACGACGGCGTGCGCGACGGCGTTCCATCGGCCGTTCCAAACCTCTATGCCGGCGCCACGTCGCTGCACGGCATCCGCATAGTCACGCCAGACGGCGACGCCGACGGCCGGCCGGAGCGGCAGCGCCGCGGCACGGCTGACGCGGTCTTCATGGACGGCCAGTTCGGCACCGAAAACGGCGGCGGCCCCGGAACGATCTGGAAGATCGACGGCATCACCGGCGCCGTCTCGAAATTCGCCGATATCGACGCCAATAGCGGTCCCGGCATCGGCGACGTCACTTTCGACAATATCCACCGCCAGTTCTTCGCCAGCGATCTCGACACCGGCCTCATCCACCGCATCGACGCCAATGGCGCGCTGCTCGACACGTTCGACCACGGCATAGCCGGCCGCCCGGCGCACGGGCTTGCCGCCCTTGCCGACGACGGCTCGGTGATTGACATCCAGGGTGCTGCCTTCGACAGCGAGGACCCCGACAGCTGGGGCTACACGCAGGACGAGCGCCGCGTCTGGTCGGTCGCCTATCGTGGCGGCCGGCTCTATTATTCGGTCGGTGATAAGGCGGAGATCTGGTCGGTGGGCGTTGCCGGCGACGGCAGTTTCGCCGGCGACCCGCGCTGGGAACTGACGGTCAAGGCCGACAAGGATTACGCGGTCACCGACATCGCCTTCGACAACGAGGGCTTCATGTACCTGGCCCAGCGCGGCCCGGTGGAGAACCGCTACGACTACAGCCAGTTCGCCGATTCCGGCAAGGGTGAGGTCATCCGCTACTGGCGCGAAAATCCGGACGATCCGGCGACGGAATCGGCCTGGGTGGAAGTGCCGCAGGAATATGCGGTCGGCTTCCCGCAAGACAACCGACAGTCGGCCGGCGGCCTCGACCTGCAATATGGCTACGATGCCGAAGGCAATCTCGATACCGGCGTCTGCACCGACACGCTGGTCGATACCGGCGACAAGTTGCGCGACAACCCGGAGCTTGCCGAACAACTCGCAGCCGGCGGGCCGCTCGCCGTGCACGGCGTGCAAATCACGCCGACGGCACTGGTCAAGCCGGTCAACATGCCGCCTTTCGGCTCGTGGTTCGTCGACTTCGACAATTATTTCGAAGACCCGGAAGTCGAAGGCCATGTCGGCGACGTCGAGGTCTGGCGCCCCTGCGAAGGCCGTGCCGGCTATTACGAGCAGGTGCCGGGCGGCTATCTGCCACCGTTCTATCCGCCGGACTTTCCGCCCCCCGGCAATCTGCCTCCTTGCCTCGATATCGAGGATGTCAGGTATTTCTGCACGCCCTCCGGCCTCGAGGCCGATCTCTATCTCCATGACCATGCCGGCTTTGGCGGCGATTCGATCAAGGCTCTGTCCAGGACGCCTGGCGTTGGGGTGACTTCACCTCTGTCGCATGCGCCCGGCGCGCCATACACGATCGGCATCACCGGCCATTACCCTGGCGATATGGTCGATGTCGGGCTCTGCTTCTACAGGCAGTCCGATAGCGACAAGGGTGGCTACTACCCTTGCTGCAAGATGACCTTGCGGCTCAGAACCCCAGCCGTCAGCTGCGAGCCGTGAGGAGGGGAAGATGAGCAATCTCGCATTTTTCCCGCCTGCGACAAGCAGCCCATCAACCGGCAAACAATCATTCGTCATGGAGACCATCATGAAACCCCTGTCACTCGCCAGGCGCGGCGTGCGCTGGCTGATGGCGGCCGGTATCGCGGTCGCCATGCTGAGTCCGCTGCAAGGCTTCGCTGAAGACCTTGCTCCGGCCAAGACCAAGCCTGCCGATGCGGGCATCTACACTGCCGTTCCAGATCCCAGGCTCGATTTCGACAATCCTCGCATCGTCAATCCGGAGCCGGGCCGGATCGTGCCCTTCTTCACCAAGAAAGGCACCCAGAGAGGCTGCGACTATGTCGTATACTCGCTGAGCTTTGGCTTGCGGGGCAATCCGCAGGGTTTTGCCAGCCCGGACCTCGCCGCCATGCTGAAAAAGGTCAGGCTCGATTTCAGGGACCAGCTCCCGCACGGCCTGCGCATCGTCGGCGTGCATGTGACCGGCGACGGCACCTATGCGTCCGGCGGACAGCTGCCCGGTGCTGCGATCAGCAGTTCGGCTGGCCCGGACGATACCGCGACGGTGTCCGATTTCCGGATTTCCGCCAGCGATCTCGACGGCATCGGCGCTGCGAACGAGCGCGTCATCACGTTCCAGATCACCGCCAAGATCGACCATGCGGCGTTTCCGTCGCCGACGATCGTTCACAACCAGGGCGTGGTTAAGGTGAGCCGCGAACGCGGCGCCGGCATCGAAATCCCGTCGCAGGATCCGGGCAAGCCGGACGACGGCAATTATCTCACGGGTGCAAAGACGTCGATCAAGATCGACGTCACCAGGTGCAACCCGCCGCCTCCACCTCCCGGCAAGGAATGCTTCAAGGTGGAGCGCGGCACGGTCGATTGCGTGCCCGGCGGCGGCGCCTTCATCTACCACATGCCGGTCGGCCCAGAGATGGCCGGCAAATGGGTGCAGCTTTCGACGACGACACCCGGCATCACCATCATTCCCGACACGCAATTGGTGCCGGCCGGCGGCGGTGTGCTCAATTGGAAGATCGTCGGCGCTTCACTCGGCGACGTCATCCACATCATCGTCACCGGTATCGAAACCTATGCCGGCCCGAGGGAGGGCTGGGGCCTGTGCTGTACGCAGACCATCGATATCGTCATCCCACGTGATCAGCGCTGCCCGCCGAAGGACAAGGAACCGGATCTGAAAGTCGAAAAGCGCGCCGACGTGCAACGTTGCACCATGGGCGGCGGCTGCGACTTCACCATCAGGGTCACCAATGTCGGCGATGCACCCTACCACGGCAAGATCGTGCTCGACGAAGTCACCCTGCCGGCCGGCTCCACCCTCGATTCAGGGCCGAACCCGCCTTGGGTCTGCGCGCCTGGAACCACCCCGATGATTTGCACTCATCCGGTGACCACGCTCAATCCGGGTGCCTCTGTCGACCTCAAGCTCGGCTTCAAGCCGGCCGCAGGCTGGCGAGGCAGCGTCTTGCGCAACTGCGCCACTTACAATTACGGCGCCAGCGGCAAGCCGCTTTTCGGCAGCCAGCAAAACGATCGCGGCTGTGCTTCGATCCCGGTCTGCCGGCGTGGCGATCGTGACCGCGACTGCCGGCCGCCGGTGGAGAAGAAGGTCGACCTGATCCTGAAGAAGCGCGCCCGCACCGAATTCTGTTCGGCCGATGGCGTCTGCACCTTCGTGGTCGACATAATCAACAATGGCAGCGTCCCCTATAATGGGCCGCTGACGCTCGTCGATACCTATCCGGGCGGCGCGCCGGCATCCTCGACCTTCGGCCCGACGCCGCCATGGACATGCGGACCGAACGGCTCCGGCCAGTTCCGCTGCGACAATGCCGGCATCGTGCTGTTGCCTGGCGCCTCGACGCCGATCTTCGTCAGGGCGGTGATGCCGGCCGACTACCGGCCCGACAGTGTCGAGAACTGCGCCGAGGTGAAAGCTATTCCCGGTGAGAACGACATCACCAACAACAGGGCCTGCGCCAAGGAACGCATCCGTCATCCGAATGGCGGCCAGCCGGCCCTGCGCATCACCAAGGTGTGCAATGGTTCGCTGGCCGGTGCTGCGGTCGTTTCCTGCCGCATTACCGTCATCAGCCTCGGCACCACTGCCCCGACCGGTCCGGTACGGGTCAACGATGCCGCGACGCTGATAGCCAGCGGAGCGCCGGTCCAGATCCAGACCGTCACCCCAGACGGCGCGGAATGGACTTGCGGACCGGTTCCGGCCAATGCGCTGTCGTGCCAGATTCCCGGCGCCGTCATGACGCCTGGAACCAGCCGCCATTTCGACGTGATGGTTGCCGCGAACGGCGAATTCGAGAACTGCGCACGCGGCTCCTACGGCCCGGCTCCGGGAGACGACATCGTCTATCCGATCGGCCAGGTCTGCGCCAAGGGCGGCGGCGCCTCGACCATCCGCGTCGAGAAGACCGGCGCCGCCGAGTGCAAGCCCGGCCAGCCCTGCTCGTTCGAGATCACCATCACAAACGATGGGGCGAGCGCTTTCTCCGGCCCGGTTCGCGTCGGCGATGCCATCGGCGTCGAAGGCCTCGGCCGGCTGGAGGGCGTTGCGATCACCTCGATCGATCCGCCCTTCGGCTGCTCGCCGGAGCCGGCAACCTTGCCTGTGTCCTGCATCGCCCAACTGACGCTCGGCGCCGGGGAAAGCCACGTGCACAAAGTGACCGTGGTCATACCCGACGACGGCCGTCTGGCCAATCTGCAGGGCACTGTAAACGGCCAGAACTGCGTCGGCGTGCTCTCTCCGAACACGCCGGTGCAAGGCGGTGGCGACGTGTTGTCCCGCGGTGCGGCCAACGTGCAGGGTGATCGCGGCAAGGCCTATGCCTGCCATCCCTTCACCATCAGGAATGAGATGAAGAAGGAATGCTCGGCAGGCTTCGTCATGAACGACGTCGGCAACTGCGTCTGCCCGCCCGGCACGACCTTCCGCAATGGCCAATGCTCGTCCGGGAGCGGCACGGTCATCGTGCCGAAGCCAAAACCTTGCGTTCTGCTCAAAGGCCAGATCCGTACCGAAGACGGACGCTGCGTCTGTCCGCGCGGAACCGAGCTGGAGAACGGCGCTTGCGTGGGCAGCAAGCCGCAGCCCGAGCAGTGCACCATCCGTGGCCAGATCCACGACGCTGCCGGCGATTGCGTCTGCCCGCGGGGCACCGAAGTCAGAGGCAATGCCTGCCGGCCAATCCAGCCAAGGCCCGAGCAGTGCACCATCCGTGGCCAGATCCACGACGCCGCTGGCGATTGCGTCTGCCCGCGGGGTACGGAAGTCAGGGGCAATGCCTGCCGGCCAATCCAGCCGAAGCCGGAGCAGTGCACCATTCGTGGTCAGATCCACAATGCCGCTGGCGATTGCGTCTGCCCGCGGGGCACGGAAGTGCAAGGCAATGCCTGCAGGCGCAAGAAGCCTGTTGTGGTGGAGTGCCCGATACCTGGTCAGATCCACAACAAGCGTGGCGTTTGCGTCTGCCCGCGTGGGACAGAGCTGCGCGACGGCGCCTGCCGCAAACCACGGTTGGAATGCGCACCGGGCGCGCGGCCGATCAATGGCCAGTGCCAGCCGATCCGCAAACCGAGCCTGCTGCTGAATCCAAAGGTTCTTCAGCAGGTCGTGCCAAGGCGCAAGCCGCAGCTCGAGCAATAGGATCGCGCGCGGAACTTCAAACGGTGATGGTTCGATCAAGAAAACCCCGCCGGAGCGATCCGGCGGGGTTTTTCTTTGGCTGGCAGATGAAAGAGCAGCGAAAACCTGAAGCCGTGGCATCAGCGGAAGGACAAACCGGCTTCCACTTTCCGGACTCGACTCATGGTCTAGGCAGGCGATACAGAGGGTCCGTAAACCGAGGCGTTCGGGAAGACCGCGTCATGAGCAAAAAAACCCTGATCGCGCCATCGGTGCTGGCTTCCGATTTCTCGAAGCTCGGCGACGAGGTCGAGGCGGTGGCGGCCGCCGGCGCCGACTGGATCCATCTCGACGTCATGGATGGGCATTTCGTCCCCAACATCACCTTCGGGCCGCCGGTGATCAAGGCGATCCGCAACCGCACCAAGGCCTTCTTCGACTGCCATCTGATGATCGCCCCCGCCGACCCCTATCTGGCCGCCTTCGCCGAGGCCGGGTGCGACGGCATCACGGTGCACGCCGAAGCCGGGCCGCATCTCGACCGCTCGCTGCAGACGATCAAAAACCTTGGCAAGAAGGCCGGTGTGTCGCTCAACCCGGCGACACCGGAGACGATGATCGAATACGTGCTCGACCGGCTCGATCTTATCCTGATCATGACGGTTAATCCGGGCTTCGGCGGCCAGGCCTTCATTCCGGCGATCGTAGACAAGGTGAAGCGGGTGAAGGCGCTGATCGGTGACAGGCCGATCCGGATCGAGATCGACGGCGGCATTTCGCCGGAAACTGCGCCCCTGGTCACCGCCGCCGGCGCCAGCGTGCTGGTCGCCGGTGCGGCCATTTTCAAGGGCGGCAGCGTCGCAGCCTATCGGGCAAACATCGAGGCAATCAGGGCAGCGGCGGACAAGGCGGCCGGCTGACCGCCGCCGTTCGGCCGGAGACAGCCGCTCGGGGGGACTTGTGAGCAACCATCTGTTCGATGCTTTCCGTGCCCGGATGCCCACGCCCGGACGCCTTTTGATGGAGGCAGAGGACGGGCGCTCGATCAGCTATGGCGAAATGCTGGCGCGCTCCGCTCAACTGGCACATGTGGTGTCGCAGCTGGGCGTCGAAGCCGGCGACCGCGTCGCCGTTCAGGTCGAGAAGAGCCCGGAGGCCATTTTCCTCTATCTCGCCTGTCTGCGTGCCGGCGCGATCTTCCTGCCGCTCAACACCGCCTATACGCTGACCGAGCTCGACTATTTCTTCAGGGATGCCGAGCCGCGACTGATCGTCTGCGACCCGGCGCGAGTGACCGAGATCGGCGCTTTGGCGCAGGCCTCGGGCGCTGCGGTCGCGACACTCGGCAGCAAGGGCGAGGGTTCGTTGACCGATCGCGCCTCTGAGGCGGCCGTGGACTTCCACGACGTGGCGCGCGGACCGGACGACCTTGCTGCGATCCTCTACACCTCCGGCACCACCGGCCGTTCGAAAGGCGCCATGCTCAGCCACGAAAACCTCGCCTCGAATGCGCGGGTGCTGGTCGACCTCTGGCGCTTCACTGCCGCAGACGTGCTGATTCACGCGCTGCCGGTTTTCCACACGCATGGCCTTTTCGTCGCCACCAATGTCGTCCTGATGGCCGGCGCCTCGATGCTGTTCGAAACCAAATTCGACCCGGCCCGCATCGTCTCGCTGCTGCCGCGCGCCACCGTGCTGATGGGCGTGCCGACATTCTACGTCCGCCTGCTGCAGCAGGACGGTTTGAACCGGCAAGCGGCGAAAAACATCCGCCTGTTCATTTCCGGCTCGGCGCCGCTTTTGGCCGAGACGCACAGAGCCTGGCGAGAGCGCACCGGCCACGCTATCCTCGAGCGCTACGGCATGACCGAGACCAACATGAACACGTCGAATCCATACGAGGAAGAGCGGCGAGCCGGCACGGTTGGCTTCCCCTTGCCCGGCGTCTCCCTGCGCATCGCCGATCCCGATGGCGGCGAAACACTTGCCCGGGGCGAGGTCGGCATGATCGAGGTCAAGGGCCCGAACGTCTTTTGCGGCTACTGGCGCATGCCGGAAAAGACAAGGGCCGAATTCCGTGACGATGGTTTCTTCATAACCGGCGATCTCGGGCTGATCGATGCCGACGGCTATGTCCACATCGTTGGCCGCGGCAAGGACCTGATCATTTCCGGCGGCTACAATATCTATCCAAAGGAAGTCGAGAGCGAGATGGACGCGCTGCCTGGCGTCGCCGAAAGCGCTGTCATCGGCGTTGCCCATCCGGATTTCGGCGAAGGCGTCACCGCTGTCGTGGTGAGGGCGCCGGGCTCGACCATCAGCGCCGCAGGGATCGTCGAGGCCATCGCCGGGCGCCTCGCCAGGTATAAGCATCCGAAACGGGTGATCTTCGTCGACGAACTGCCGCGCAACACGATGGGCAAGGTGCAGAAGAACCTGCTGCGCGAAGCCTACAAGGACCTCTATACGTCCAAAGCCGGCTAACCCTAACGAGCAGGGCTGCCTGCAAAAACCTTGGCACCATCGATCCAGACGCTTTTAATGTCCAGATCGTCCGACAGCGAAACGATGTTGGCCGCGGTACCGTCGGCGAAGCGCCCGAACCGGTGCGACTGGCCGACCGCCTGCGCCGGATAGAGGGAGGCCATGCGCAAGGCTTCGTCGAGGTCGAGGCCGACGACGCGGTGCATGAAGCGCACCGCGGAAATCATGTCGAGATCCGCGCCCGCCAGCGTGCCGTCGGCAAGTGTCAGCCTGCCATCCTTGCGGTGGATGGTGCGGCCGTTCAGCGTGAACGAGGTCATGTCGGTGCCGATCGTCGCCATGGCATCGGTAACGAGCAGGATCTTGCCCGGCCCCTGCTTGGCGCGCAAGGCGATGGCCATGGTGGCCGGATCGACATGGATACCGTCGGCGATGATCCCGGCATAGAATGTGCCGGTATCGATTGCGGCGCCCGCTAGCCCTGGCTCGCGATTGCCGATCTGGCTCATCGCATTGAACAGATGGGTGACCACCGTTGCGCCGGCCTCGGCAAAGGCGCGAGCCGTGGCATAGCCGGTATCGGAATGGCCGATGCTGACGACAATGCCGGCCTTGCTAAGCGCCGACACCTGGCTGGGCTCGACGGATTCGGGCGCCACCGTCGTCAGCAGCACGGGCAGGTTTTTCCGTGCGGCGATCAGCATCGTCTGGTCGGAGTCTAGCATTGGCCGGATCAAAGCCGGGTCATGTGCGCCCTTGCGGGCGATCGACAGATGCGGCCCTTCGAGGTGCAGGCCCAGGAACCCCGGCACCTTCCTCCGTGCCGCCTCGGCTCCGGCCGCAACCGCCGCGGCGGTGATCTCGGACGTGTCGGTGATCAGCGTCGGCAACAGCGCCGCCGTGCCGAAGGGTGCGTGCGCCCGGCAGATGGTCTCGATCGAGGCGACATCGGGATGGTCGTTGAGCATGACGCCGCCGCCGCCATTGACCTGCAGATCGACGAAGCCAGGCGCCAGCATGCCGCCGCCGGTCTCGATACGCGCAACATTGGATGGAATGGCGCCGGCGGCAACAATGGCCTCGACGAGGCCGTCGCGCACGACAAGCGCCGCATTGTCGTGCCAGTCGTCGCCATCGAAAATCCGGGCGCCAGTCAGGGCAAAACGGTCGCTCATAGGGTTTCCGTTACCTTGCGCAGATTGGGCGGCGTGTCGGGGTCGAGGCCGCGATGGCGGGCAAAAGCCTCGACGAAACCATAGAACGACACGATCAGCGTCAGCGGGTCGGTCAGCGGATGACCGGTTGCGACATGCGGCAGGCGCTGAGCGCTCTTTGCCTTGTTCGACGTCACAAAGACGGCAGCGCCCTTGCCGGCCAGGCTGTCGGCGGCATCGGCCACCGATGGCTCGGACGCATCGCGAGCAGCCAGAGCCAGCACCGGGAAACCGGGACCGACCAGCGCCAGCGGGCCGTGCATGACCTCGGCGGCACTATAGGCTTCCGCATGCATGGCGCAGGTTTCCTTGAATTTCAGCGCCGCCTCGTTGGCGATCGCCGCCGACGGACCACGGCCGAGAATGAACAGCGATTTCGGCGTCTCGAGTGCCCCAGCCAGCGCCATCCAGTCGCAGGCGATCGCCTTGCGAAAATGCTCCGGCAAGCGCGCGAGCGCCACCAGGAGTTTGTCGTCGCCGGTGCAATGCGCCATCAAGGCGAGTCCTGCGACGGCTGAATTGACGAAGGTCTTCGTCGCCGCGACGCTGCGCTCCGGTCCGGCCAGGATGTCGATCGCGTAGTCCGAAGCCCGCGCCAGCGGCGAATCGGCGGTGTTGGTGATGGCGACGGTCAGCGAACCGCCGGTCCTCGCCGCTTGCGCCATTGCAACGATGTCCGGGCTCTTGCCGGACTGCGAGATCGCCAGGCAGGCCGAGCCGCCCAGCTTCAGCTTGGCGCCATAGATCGAGGCGATGGACGGGCCGACCGATGCAACCGCCAGCCCGGCGGTCAACTCCACGGCATATTTCATGAAGGTTGCGGCATGGTCGGACGAGCCGCGCGCCACGGTGACGACGAAATTCGGATCGCGCTCGCGAATGCCGCGTCCAGCTTCCGTCAGCACCGCGGCCGAGCCATCGAGCAGGCGGGCGGTGGCCTCCGGGATCTCCTCGATCTCGCGCCGCATATGGGTCATTGTTGCGGTCATGGCCGGCCCTCTTCGCCCGGCCCGCTCAGCCGGAGTTCGGCGACAAAATCATAGGCGTCGCCCCTGTAGATGGAGCGGGTAAACTCGATCACCTTGCCGCTCGCCAGATAGGAGATACGCTCGATGTGCAGGCCGGCAATGCCCGGCGGTACTTCCAGCAGATGTGCGTCGCCATCGCCGAGATTGGTGGCGGAAATGCGCTGCACCGCCCGCACCGGCCTGTTGCCAGTTTTTTCCAACGCGGCGTAGAGCGACGAACCAATCGCCGCCGGATCGGGCAGCACGCTTGTCGATAGCGAGGCGCGCTCGATCGCCAGCGGCGTGTCGTTGGCGATACGAAGGCGCGCCACGCGCGCAACCAATTCGTTCGATGCCAGGCCGAGCACCATCATCTCGTCGGGCGACGGCGGATAGAGGCCGCGGTCGAGCCAAGCCGAACGCACCGCCATGCCGCGCCGCGCCATGTCTTCGGTAAACGAGGTCAGCATCGACAGCGACTGCTCGACGCGCTCCATACGTGGCGCAACGAAGGTACCGGAACCATGGCGCTGGACGAGGATGCCGCCCTTGACCAGGTCCTGCACCGCCTTGCGCACGGTGACGCGCGAAATGTCGGCCTTGCTAGCGATGTCGCGCTCGGAAGGCAGCGCATCGCCAGGTCCGATCAGCCCGCGTTTGACCGCATCCTCGATGCTCTTCCTGAGCTGCAGATAGAGCGGCGCGCCACCCTGCGACGATTGTTTCAGCGCCGCGAATATCTGGTCGGCGGCCTCACTCATCGAGCTGCCTCCGCCGTGTTTGCGAAAATCCGAACCGCCATCTGAACCGCGCCGCCCAGCGCGTCGTCGAGCGGCGGTTTCAGCAGCGCCCGGTAGCGGGCCGACAGGCGCGGCGCATAAAGCGGCGCCAGCCCGCCGAGCAGGCAGAGCGGATCGTCGCCGCCGAGGTCGAGCACGCCAAGCGCTGCCTCGACATCGGCGACCGCCTTGTCGAGGATCCAGATAGCGACGGCGTCGCCTTTTTCGGCATGTTCGAACACCTTGGGCGCGAAGCCGCCGAAATCGCCGGGCTTGGCATTGGTGGTGAATTCGACCACATCCTCGGGATTGTTGCGGAAAATGGCGAGCATGGTCTGCGTCAGCGGCGATCCCTGGCGGATGCCGTCATAGGCGAGCAGCGTCTGCTCGAGCAGGTCGCGGCCGATGCGGGCGCCGCTGCCCTGGTCGCCGACCTGAAAACCCCAGCCACCGATGGCGCGCGACTTGCCTCGTCTGCGCGCCATATAAGCGGTGCCGGTGCCGAGTATGGCCATGGCGCCGTCGCCTGAGCCAACCGCGCCTTCCAGCGCGATCTCGGCATCGGTCTCGACGCGGCTGATGCGGAACGGCAGGATCGCTTCGAGCTGCTGCCTGTACGTGCCGACATTGGCGCCGGCAAGACCGAGAACGGCCGGAGTTTGCGGGATCAGTGCGGGATCCCTGCCCGCGGCGACAAAGGCCTGCTGCGCTGCGTCGACGATGTTCGTCCTGGCGCCGGTGAGATCGGTTCGGATGTTGGCGGCACCGCTTTTGGCGCGGCCGAGGACGCTGCCGTCGGCCGTTGCAAGGGCCGCCCTGCAGCTGGTGCCGCCGCCATCGATGCCGAGCACGAATTTCACGCGATTTCTCCTCCGGGCGGATAATACCAATAAAATACCAATAGCCAAGGATTAATTTCCGTTTTCAAAAAAGTTAAGGCGTAGTTTGTTTGAAAATCAGCCAATTTCGTTCGCAAGCCTGCACCGCCGCAAGATTTCATTAATGCGTGTGGACAAGTGGTATTTTTTTGGTATGGTTTTCTCAATTGGAGGAAAGCGGATGGCCGAAACGCGCACCGAAGCGCTTCACCAGAATGCCGAGGGACTGGATATCCAGGCCCCGGAAGCCGTCCTTTCCTCTTTGGCCAACGCACAGATCGAGGCCGCCAAGGCCGTGCACGGCGCCATTCCTGCCATTGCCGCGGCAGCCGAAATCATCGCAAGCAGACTGAAAAGCGGCGGCAAGCTCGCCTATGCCGCTGCCGGCAGTTCGGGCCTGATGGCACTGGCCGATGCGCTTGAGCTGCCGGGCACTTTCGGCATCCAGCGCGACCGCATCGCCATCCTGATCGCCGGCGGCGACGAGGCCTTCAAGACACTGGCCGGCGGGCCGGAGGACGACACCGAGGAAGCTTCGGCAGCAGTTGCCGCCGCCCGCATCGGCAAGGGCGACTGCCTGATCGCCGTCTCGGCCAGCGGCTCGACACCTTATGCAGTCAGGGCGATCGAGGACGCCAGGCGCCGCGGTGCGGCGACCATTGCCGTCGCCAACAACAGGGATGCGCCGCTGTTGCGGCTGGCCGACATCGCCATCCTGCTCGAAACGCCGCCGGAGCTGATTGCCGGCTCAACGCGCATGGGCGCAGGCACCGCCCAGAAGATCGCGCTCAACATGCTGTCGACGCTCGCCGCCATCCATCTCGGCCATGTCCATGACGGCTACATGGTCAACCTCATGGCCGACAACATCAAGCTGCGCGACCGCGCGGCACGCATCGTTGCCGCCGTAAGCGGGCGCGACAAGGACGAGGCGGCGCGCCTGCTCGAAAGGAGCGGCGGAGTCGTCAAGACCGCTATTCTGCTCGCCGCCGGCGCCGCCAGCGCCGATGCAGCCGAGAAGATATTGGAAGGGACCGGCCACAAGCTGCGGCCGGCCCTTTCCGCGATCGAGGGGAGCAAGGGGCGCAATGCCTCTGTTCTCATCAAAACCGAACCTGAAAAAGGTCAACAGGGAGACTGAGCATGACAACGAAGCTACTGACGGCACTTCTTCTCGGCACCAGCATTCTCGGCTCCGCCGGGGCGGCTTATGCCGACGACGTAACGCTCAACATCGAAAGCTGGCGCGGCGACGACCTTGCCATCTGGAAGGACAAGCTGATCCCGGCCTTCGAAGCCAAGAACCCGGGCATCAAGGTGGTGTTCGCGCCGTCGGCGCCAACCGAATATGACGCCGCCCTCGGCGCCAAGCTCGCCGCCGGCTCGGCGGGCGACCTGATCACCTGCCGCCCGTTCGACAAGTCGCTGGAACTCTTCAAGAAGGGCAACCTCGCCGATTTGTCGGCGCTGCCGGGCATGGAGAACTTCTCCCCGGTGGCCAAGTCGGCCTGGCAGACCGACGACGGCAAGGCGACATTCTGCGTGCCGATGGCCTCGGTCATCCATGGCTTCATCTACAACAAGGACGCCTTCGACAAGCTCGGCATCAAGGTGCCGGAGACGCGCGACGAATTCTTCGCCGCGCTCGACAAGATCAAGGCCGACGGCACCTACATCCCGATGGCGATGGGCACCAAGGACCTCTGGGAAGCCGCGACCATGGGCTACCAGAACATCGGCCCGAACTACTGGAAGGGCGAGGAAGGCCGCGCCGCACTGATCAAGGGCGAGCAGAAGCTGACCGACCCTCAGTGGGTCGCACCTTATACCGAGCTTGCCAAGTGGAAGCCCTATCTTGGCGACGGTTTCGAGGCGCAGACCTATCCGGACAGCCAGAACCTGTTCACGCTCGGCCGCGCCGCCATCTACCCGGCCGGCTCGTGGGAGATCGGCCTGTTCAACACGCAGGCGCAGTTCAAGATGGGCGCCTTCCCGCCGCCGGTGCAGAAGGCCGGCGACACCTGTTACATCTCCGACCACACCGACATCGGCATGGGCCTCAATGCGGCGTCCAAGAACGCCGACGCGGCCAAGATCTTCCTGTCCTGGGTCGCCTCGCCTGATTTTGCCACCATCTATGCCAACGCGCTGCCGGGCTTCTTCAGCCTGAACAACACGCCGGTGAAGATGGAAGACCCGCTGGCGCAGGAATTCGTCTCCTGGCGCGACAAGTGCAAGTCGACGATCCGCTCGACTTACCAGATCCTGGGCCGCGGTACGCCGAACCTCGAAAACGAGACATGGGTTGAATCGGCCAACGTCATCAACGGCACCGACACGCCGGAAGCTGCCGCCAAGAAGCTGCAGGACGGCCTCGACAGCTGGTACAAGCCGGCGAAGTAAGAGTGCGGCGAAGCGTTGTCTCCCCCCCGAGGGGGGAGATGTCGCCGAAGGCGACAGAGGGGGTCGGTCGAGGCAGGATGCGGCTTGATCGCTGCTGGAAAGCACGGTCGAACGACGATGGCGCGCTGCCTCTGCCGACTCCACCCGCCTCGCTTTGCGAGGCACCCTCCCCTCGAGGGGAGGGAGGCGCCGCGCCCTTTGACGGCAATTGCAAGAACCTGATCGGCGGGACCGAACTCATGGCCGCAACACCGAAAAGACCGTTCCGCTGGCACATCGGCGTCTTTCTGGCGCCGGCAGTGCTGGTCTATACGGCGATCATGATCCTGCCGCTGGCCGGCACGCTGCAGCTCTCCTTGTTCCGCAACATAGACCAGTCCCAAGTCTTCGTGGGACTGGCAAACTTCCGCACGCTGTTCGGCGATCCTAACTGGTCGGTGGGCTTCTGGAATGCTCTCCGGAACAATGTCTGGTTCTTTATCATCCACATGCTGGTGCAGAATCCGATCGGCGTCCTTTTGGCGGCGCTGCTGTCGAGCCCGCGGCTGAGATTCTCCGCCTTCTACCGAACGGCGATCTTCGTGCCGACGATCCTGTCCTTCGTCATTGTCGGCTTCGCCTGGAAGCTGATCCTGTCGCCGCTGTGGGGCGTGGCGCCGCATCTGCTCGATCTGGTCGGCCTCAAGAGCCTGTTCACGCCCTGGTTGGGCAAGGAGCAGTACGCGCTGACCACACTCAGCCTGATCTCGGTCTGGCAGTTCGTCGGCATCCCGATGATGCTGATCTATGCGGCGCTCTTATCCATCCCCGAAGAGGTGATCGAGGCGGCTGAATGCGACGGCATCACCGGCATGTCGCAGTTCTGGAAGATCAAGCTGCCGCTGATCCTGCCGTCGATAGGCATCATCTCGATCCTGACCTTCGTCGGTAATTTCAACGCGTTCGACCTGATCTACACCGCGCAAGGGGCGCTGGCCGGGCCGAACTATTCAACCGATATCCTCGGCACCTTCCTCTACCGCGCCTTCTTCGGCTTCCAGTTGCAGATCGGTGATCCCAACATGGGCGCGGCAATCGCCACGATGATGTTCCTGATCATCCTGGGCGGCGTCTGCGTCTACCTGTTCCTCGTGCAGACGCGCCTGCGTCGCTACCAGTTCTGAGGCGCCACATGAGCACGGCAACCCGCTCGCTGCCCCGCACCATTGGCGCGCATGCGATCCTTCTGACCTACACGGCGATCGCGCTGTTTCCGGTAATCATCGTCATCGTCAACTCATTCAAGTCGCGCGCCGCCATCTTCGGTGCGCCGCTGGCGCCGCCGACGCCGAAAACCTTCGATCTAATCGGCTACACGACGGTGATCGGCCAGGGCGATTTCATCCACTATTTCCAGAACAGCCTTGTCGTCACCGTCGCCTCGCTGTTCTTCGTGCTTTTGTTCGGCGCCATGGCGGCTTTCTCGCTGTCGGAATACCGCTTCCGCGGCAATTCGCTGATGGGGCTCTATCTGGCGCTCGGCATCATGATCCCGATCCGCCTTGCCACCGTCGCCATCCTGCAATTGATGGTGGCGAGCGGGCTAGTCAACACGCTGACGGCGCTGATCCTGGTCTATACCGCGCAAGGCCTGCCGCTTGCCGTCTTCATCCTGTCGGAATTCATGAAGCAGGTCTCGGACGATCTGAAGAATGCGGGCAGGATCGACGGCCTGTCCGAATACACCATCTTTTTCCGGCTGGTGCTGCCGCTGGTGCGCCCATCGATGGCGACCGTCGCTGTCTTCACCATGATCCCGATCTGGAACGATCTGTGGTTCCCGCTGATCCTGGCGCCGTCGGAGGAGACCAAGACGGTGACGCTCGGCGCCCAGCTGTTTCTCGGCCAGTTCGTCACCAACTGGAACGCCATCCTGGCGGCGCTGTCGCTGGCAATCATGCCGGTACTGATCCTCTACGTCATCTTCTCGCGGCAGCTGATCCGCGGCATCACTTCGGGGGCGGTCAAGTGAGTGAGGGTCGGGACGCGATCATTCGAGGCCTCACCGAGTCGGCAATCCGCCACAGATTCCGCGGCGTTCGCCAAACAAACTATTATCGCGAATGGCCGGAAACGGTCTGTCTGCTTAACCTTCAGAAGTCTGCCTGGGGACCGCAGTTCTATCTCAATGCAGCAGTCTGGCTGACTCGGTTCGGGATCGAGCGTCGACCGAAGGAATACAACTGTCATATCATCTGGCGTGTCAACTCCCTGATGGTTAGCGAGCAATCCAAGGCATTCACCGAGGCGCTGGATCTGGATCGTCCGTTGCCGGACGACCGGAGGTCTTCTCTGATCAAAGAGGGGGGTCGATACATACGGGTTCGGACTTCTGGCACGTTGTGAAAGCGAAAAGGCTGCTCTGCAGATCGCCAGTGAGTATGGATCGAGTATTAGGATGGACCTGAAAGCCCGCGCTCTACAAAAGGCAAACTGAAATGGACCAACCTCTTCGCGTTGTCATCGCCGGCCTCGGCAACATGGGGCGCAGCCATGCGCTGGCGTATCACACCAATCCGGGATTCCAGATCGCCGCGCTGGTCAACCGCTCCGATGTGCCGCTGCCGGAAGGGCTTTCGAGCTACGGCATCAGGCGCTCCTTCGACGAGGCGCTGCGTGACGAACGGCCCGACGTCGCCTGCATCGCCACCTATTCCGACAGCCATGCTGACTATGCCGTCAAGGCGTTCGAGGCCGGCTGCCACGTCTTCCTCGAAAAGCCGCTGGCAACCACCGTCGCGGATGCAGAGCGCGTGGTCGCGGCAGCCAAGGCCAACGGCAAGAAACTGGTGATCGGCTACATCCTGCGCCATCACCCGTCCTGGATCCGGCTGATCGCCGAGGCACGCAAGCTCGGCGGCCCTTACGTGTTCCGCATGAACCTCAACCAGCAATCCTCCGGCCATAGCTGGGAGACGCACAAGCAGTTGATGCAGACGACATCGCCGATCGTCGATTGCGGCGTGCATTATCTCGACGTGATGCTGCAGATCACCGACGCCAGACCAGTCGAGGTGCGCGGCATGGGGCTACGGCTGAGCGACGAGATCGCGCCGTCGATGTACAATTACGGTCATCTGCAGGTGCTGTTCGACGACGGTTCGGTCGGCTGGTACGAGGCCGGCTGGGGGCCGATGATTTCGGAGACGGCTTTCTTCGTGAAAGACGTGATTTCGCCCAATGGCTGCGTGTCGATCGTCATGAAGGAGGGTGTCAGGTCCGACGACATCGACACCCACACCAAGACCTCGACCATCCGCCTGCACAGTGCGGCGACCGGAGCCGACGGCAAATTCGCCAAACCGGACGAGATGCTGTCGATGCAAGGCGAGCCCGGCCATCAGGACCTCTGCGACCTGGAACAGGCGTTTGTGCTGAAGGCGATCCGCGAGGATCTGGACTTGACCCGTCACATGGACGACGCGGTGAAGTCGCTCGCCGTCTGCCTTGCCGCAGACGAGAGCGTGCGCAGCGGCCTCGCCGTGAAACTCTAGAACAGGGACGACGCCGTGGGCTCGCTGAACATCGAGAACGTAAAAAAGGCCTTTGGGCCGGTCGAGGTGCTGAAGGGCATCAACCTCGAGGTGACCGATGGCGAGTTCGTCGTCTTCGTCGGTCCATCCGGCTGCGGAAAGTCGACACTGCTGAGGGTCATCGCCGGGCTGGAGGACTCGACCTCGGGCCGCGTGGTCATCGACGGGGCGGACGTCTCCGCCACCCCGCCGGCCAAACGCGGCATCGCCATGGTGTTCCAGACGTATGCGCTCTATCCGCATCTGACGGTGAAGAACAATATGGGCCTCGGCCTCAAGCAGGCGGGCACACCGGCGGCCGAGATCGACCGCAGCATCGGCATCGCCTCCTCGATGCTGTCGCTGGAGCCCTACCTCTCGAGGCGGCCGGCCGAGCTCTCCGGCGGCCAGCGCCAGCGCGTCGCCATCGGCCGCGCCGTGGTGCGTGAGCCCAAGCTGTTTCTGTTCGACGAGCCGCTGTCGAACCTCGACGCCGCACTGCGCGTCAACACCAGGCTGGAGATCGCGCAATTGCATCGCCGGCTGAAGGCCACGATGATCTATGTCACCCACGACCAGGTCGAGGCGATGACGCTGGCCGACAAGATCGTGGTCCTTAATGCGGGCAGGATCGAGCAGATCGGCGGACCGATGGAGCTTTACAATTCGCCGGCAAATGAATTCGTCGCCGGCTTCATCGGCTCACCGAAGATGAACTTCGTCGACGGCGCCAGGCTTGGCGAAACGGCAAAGACCATCGGCGTCCGTCCCGAACATCTGACCGTCGATCCCAAGTCCGGCGCCTGGAAAGGCACGGTCGTCCATGCCGAGCACCTTGGCGCCGACACCAACCTCTATCTCGACTGCGAGAAGGCCGGCTTGATCACAGTGCGCATTTTTGGCGTCTATAACGCCGAACCTGGTGCCACGCTCTACGCGACGCCGGATCCGGCGAAGACATACCGGTTTGGAGCCGACGGGAAGGTGCTGAAATAGCTGGTGCCGACTCCCCTTCTCCCCTGTGGGAGAAGCTGGCCGAGCGAAGCTCGGTCGGATGAGGGGTGTTGGAAGGATCGCTGCCCTGAAAGCGTAAGTGCCTAAAATCCCCTGATGTTTTCACGCCTCGTTTCTTCCAGCACCCCTCATCCGTCTCGGCGCTGCGCGCCGATCCACCTTCTCCCACAAGGGGAGAAGGAAGAACGCCCTACGCATCCGCCTTGAACGTCTGCTTCTGGATGCCCAGCCCCTCGATACCGAGCTCGACCACATCGCCGGGCTTCAGGAAGACCGGCGGCTTCATGCCGAGGCCGACGCCGGGCGGCGTGCCGGTCGAGATGATGTCGCCCGGGTGCAGCGACATGAACTGGCTGAGATAGGAGACGAGATAAGCGACGCCGAAGACCATGGTCTTGGTCGAGCCGTTCTGCATCGTCTTGCCGTTGACCGTCAGCCACATCGGGATGTTCTGCGGGTCCTTGACCTCGTCCTTGGTCACCAGCCACGGGCCGATCGGCCCGAACGTGTCGCAGGACTTGCCCTTGGTCCACTGGCCCTGGCGCTCGGCCTGGAAGGCGCGCTCGGAGACGTCGTGCGCGACGCAATAGCCGGCGACATAATCCAGCGCCTCGGCCTCGGTGACATACTTTGCAGTCTTGCCGATCACCACGCCGAGCTCGACCTCCCAGTCGGTCTTCACCGAGCCGCGCGGGATCAGCACGTCGTCATTCGGCCCGACAATAGCCGAGCTTGCCTTCATGAAGATGATCGGCTCCGGCGGCACGGTGGCACCGGTTTCGGCGGCGTGGTCGGAATAGTTGAGACCGATGCAGATGAATTTGCCGGTGCCGGCGACGCAGGCGCCGATCCGCGGCTTGCCGGAAACCGCCGGCAGCGTCTTCGGGTCGAGCTTCGACAATGTCTCGAGCGATGCCGGGTCAAGCGCCTTGCCGGCAATGTCGGTGACATGGGCGGAGAGGTCGCGGATCGTTCCATCGGCATCGAGCAGGCCGGGGCGTTCGCTCCCCGCCTCGCCATAGCGCAGCAGTTTCATGCAGTTTTCTCCCAGTTGCGACCAGAGGCCGTTTGCAAACTCGCTCCGCTGCGGCGAATGGCGTGGGTTTCGAGAACCGGAGCGGAGCGTACTTAAAGTACGTGAGCACCGGAAGCGCAGAAAGCCGCGTCAGGCGCCCGGCGGAGTAGGGTTTTCAAATGGCCTCTTAGATCGACCAGCCACCGTCGATATTATAAGCCTGCCCCGACGTATAGGTGGCGCCGGCCAGATAGACGGCGAGATCGGCGATTTCCTCGGGCGTGCCGAGCCGGCCCATCGGCTGGCGGGCGATGAAGGCGGCGCGAGCTGCTTCGTAGTCGCCCTGCGCATGCATGCGGTCCTGCAGCGACGGGCTTTCGACCGTGCCCGGACAGATCGCATTGCAGCGTATGCCCTTGCCGACATAGTCGGCGGCGACCGACTTGGTCAGGCCGATGACGGCTGCCTTGGTCAGGCCATAGACGAAGCGGTTCGGCACGCCCTTGGTCGAACTGGCCAGCGATGCCATGTTGATGATCGAGCCGTCGCCGCGCTCCAGCATGCCGGGCAGCACGGCGCGGATGGTGCGGATCATCGAGCGGACATTGAGATCATAGGCAAAGTCGAGATCGCCGTCCTTCATCTCGAGGATCGAGCCGGAATGGACGAAGCCGGCGCAATTGAACAGCACGTCGACGGCGCCGATCTCGGCAAAAGCGGCGTTCACCGCCTCGTCGTTCAGCACGTCGAGCTTGCGGGTCTTGATACCG
Source organism: Mesorhizobium sp. M0522 (assembly GCF_040321085.1). NCBI lineage: Bacteria > Pseudomonadati > Pseudomonadota > Alphaproteobacteria > Hyphomicrobiales > Phyllobacteriaceae > Mesorhizobium > Mesorhizobium sp. M0522. The sequence continues at coordinate 114,075 of NZ_JAMYQW010000007.1, read as the reverse complement.
GGCGTCTTGCCGAGGTCGGCGAGCACCACCTCGTTGATATCGGTGGCATGGACGACGGCGCCGGCCTTGGCGAACGCCAGCGCGCTCGCCCGGCCGATGCCTTGCGCCGCCGCCGTGACGACAACGATTTTGCCTGTCAGATCCGCCATGCTTTTCTCCTCGCCCGTCTGTGGTCGTTCGGCTTTTACCGGCGCAAGGCCGGGGCGCAATGTGCCAGCCGGGCACTACCATCCCGCCTGTTTCGATATTCGCCTGCCAGCCAAATGTTTTTTCTCGGTAAAGAACATTTGTTGGCCCGTCAAGCCCGGACGTCCCTCCGGGACACTCAGTCGCCGTAGGGCACCCAGACGTTCTTGACCTCGATCGCTCGGCGCAGCAAGGCATCGCCGGCTGCTTCGTTCGACGCCCAGTCGAGGCTGTGGCCGTTGCCGGTCCAGACGCGTTTGAGATTGCCGATGGACTCGGCCTCGGCCTTGGCGCAAGTCTCGGCATCGGCGAACACCCAGAGCCCGTCGACATCGTCATGCTTGGCCAATACGCCGGCAAGCTCGGCGCTACTGCCGGTGACGATATTGATGGCGCCTGCCGGAACGTCGGAATATTCGACGACCTGGTAGAGGTCGGTGGCAAGCAGCGGGTATTTTTCGGACGGCACGGCGACCACGGTGTTGCCCATGGCGAGCGCCGGCGCCACCAGCGAGATCAAGCCAAGCAAAGGTGCGTTGTCCGACGCGACAATACCGACGACCCCGACCGGTTCGTGCAGTGCCAGCGTGACGGCGCGGGCCGGCGGCTGGTGGACGCGACCCTCGAATTTGTCGGCCAAGCCGGCATAGAGGAACAGCCGCTCGATCGACAGTTCGACCTCTTCACGCGCCGCCTTGGCGGTCGCGCCGGTAAGTTGGGTGAGGCGCACAGCAAACTCGTCGGCGCGGCCCGAAAGGTTTTCGGCCAGGTAATAGAGCACCTGGCTGCGGTTGTAGGCGGTCGCCTCCGGCCAGGCCTTGCAGGCGCGCGCGGCCGCGACGGCGTCGCGGATATCCTTGCGGTTGCCGAGACCAACCTCGCCGGCAAGCTTGCCCTTGGCGGTGGCGACGGCGAAGGAATAATTGCCGTCCGGCCGGACCTGCTTGCCGCCGATGAACAGCTTTGCCGTGCGGTCGATGGCGTCGCCTTCGGCCTGCTCGACAGGTTGCGCCGAAGACGTCGCCGGTTTGATAACCGGGCCGAGCGGCAGTTTTGCCGAGAGATATTCGAACATGCCCTCGCGCCCGCCTTCGCGGCCAAAGCCGCTCTCGCGGTAACCGCCAAAGCCGCAGGAGGCGTCGAACATATTGGTGCCGTTGACCCAGACGACGCCGGCCTTCAATTGCGGCGCGACGTGCAGGGCAAGATTGATGTTCTCGCTCCACACCGAAGCGGCCAGGCCATAGCGCGTGTTGTTGGCGAGCTCGACCGCTTCCTCGGTGTTGCGAAAGGTCATGGTGGCAAGCACCGGCCCGAACACCTCTTCCTGTGCCAGAATGTTAGCCGGCGAAACACCTGTCGCCAGCGTTGGCAGATGGTAATAGCCCGAGGAGGGCAGCGCCGAGTCCGGCTGCCAGCAGATTGCGCCCTGCTTGGCGCCCTCGGCGATCAGGCCCTTGACGCGATCGAGCTGGGTCAAATCGACCAGCGGGCCGATATCGGTGTTCTTGTCGAGCGGGCTGCCGACGCGCAGCCGGCTCATCCGCGTCTTGACCTTGGCGATGAAGGCATCGGCGATGCCCTCCTGCACCAGAAGGCGCGAGCCGGCACAGCAGACTTGGCCCTGGTTGAACCAGATGCCGTCGACCAGCCCCTCGACGGCGCTGTCGAGATCGGCATCCTCAAAGACGACAAAGGCCGACTTGCCGCCAAGCTCCAGCGACAGTTTCTTGCCCGAACCGGCGGTGGCTTTGCGGATGATCTTGCCGACCTCGGACGAACCGGTGAAGGCGATCTTCTGGATGCCGGGATGATTGACGATTGCCCCACCCGCTTCCGGCCCGCCCTGGACGATGTTGACGACGCCCTTCGGCACGCCTGATCGTTCACAGATCTCGGCGAACAGGATCGCGGTGAGCGGCGTGAATTCGGCTGGCTTCAGCACCACGGTGCAGCCGGCGGCGAGCGCCGGCGCGATCTTCCAGGCCAGCATCAAGAGCGGGAAGTTCCACGGGATGATCTGGCCGACGACGCCGACCCCCTTATGGCCTGAAAAATCCCTGTCCAGCGCCTGCGCCCAGCCGGCATGATGGATGAAATGGCGGATGGCCAGCGGCACGTCGATGTCGCGGCTTTCGCGGATCGGCTTGCCATTGTCGATCGATTCCAGCACCGCGAACAGGCGTTGGTGACGCTGCATGGCGCGGCCGATGGCGTGGAGCACTTTGGCGCGTTGATAACCGGTGCTGGCGCTCCATTTCGGCAGCGCTTTTGTGGCGGCCGAAACCGCCGCGTCGATATCGGCGGCACCGGCATCCGACACCTTGGCCAGCAGCTTTCCCGAGGACGGATCGCTGGTGTCGAAGGTTTTGCCTCCGCTGGCTGCCTTCCAGTCGCCGCCGATAAACAGCGCTTTGCCGAAATCCCGCGCGGCAAGCCACGCATCGGCCTCGTTGCGCGCCTCCGGCGCCGGGCCGTATTCCATGGCATGATAGCGTTCGAGAATGTTCATGGCGCGCTCCGAATCACGCCATCGCGTGGCGATGATTGGCCGAGTAGTGGCCGGTCAGATGATGCTCGAGCTGGCGCTCGATGTCGGTCAAAAGGCTCGATGCTCCGAAGCGGAACAGCTCCGGCTCCAGCCACGGCCGGCCCAGTTCTTCTTTCATCAGCACCAGCCAGTCGAGCGAGGCTTTTGCCGTGGAAATGCCACCGGCCGGCTTGAAGCCGATGAGATAGCCGGTTTCCTCGAAATAGGCGCGGATGGCGCGCACCATGGCAAGGCCGACCGGCAGCGTCGCGTTGACGCTTTCCTTGCCGGTCGAGGTCTTGATGAAATCTGCACCCGCCATCATCGCCACCATCGAGGCGAGCATGACGTTGCGCAGCGTCGCGAGGTCGCCGGTGCCGAGGATCACCTTCAGATGGGCCTCGCCGCAAGCGGCGCGCATCGAGACAATCTCGTTATAGAGCTCCTGCCATTTCGCCCCGAATACCAGGCCGCGCGGGATGACGACGTCGATCTCGTCGGCGCCGTCCCTTACCGATGCTTCGATCTCCTGCAGACGTGTCGAAAGCGGTGCAAGGCCGTGCGGGAAAGCCGTGGAAACGGCGGCGACATGGACGCCGCTGCCGCGCAGCGCTTCGACGGCAGTGGCGACGAAGGGCTGATAGACGCAGACCGCCGCCGGGCGGATCTTTTCACCAGTAATGCCGAGCCCCTCGGCAATGTCGCGACGGAACGGGTTGACCGCCTTGGCACAAAGCCGGCGCACGCGCTCTTCCGTGTCGTTCGAGTTCAGCGTCGTCAGGTCCATGCAGGCGACGGCGCGCAGCAGCCAGGCGGCCTGGTTATCGGCCTTGATCGAGCGTCTTTTGGTCAGGCTGGCGACGCGGCGTTCCAGCGCCGAGCGGTTGACGCCGCGCATCGATTCCATGAAGCCGAGATCGAGCCTCATGCCGGGATTGCGAGCAATGCCATGGGCTTGCGGGATTGGTGCATTGGCGGCGGCGCGTGCCGGCAGCGGCGTGACCTTCGATATGCCAACGTCGGTTTCGCGGATTGTGCTGCTCATCTCCTGCCCCTTGTTCAGCGACTTATGCCGAAGATAGACCGTGAAGCAGCGCTTCACGAGTCCTTCAAGCGGTCATAGCGGAAAAAGACAGTCAAGGCAGCCGATTTTTGACCGCATGATCAAAATCAGGGTCTCGAACCAGTGGACGCTGAACTGCGCGTCTCAGCCGACGAAGGCGCGCTCGACGACGAAGCTTGCCGGATGATGCAGCGAGCCTTCCTGGAAGCCGTGGCTTTCGGCCAGTTCCTTGACGTCCTTCAGCATATGCATCGAGCCGCAGATCATGATGCGGTCGGTTTCGGGATTGAGCCTGTCGATGCCGAGATCGGTGTAGAATTTGCCCGAGCCGATCAGCGCGGTGATGCGGCCCATGCGCTCGGAGGTCTCGCGCGTCGTCGAATTATACAGCGTGACGCGGCCGCCGGTCAGTTCGCCGATCAGCGGATCGTTCTCCAGTGCGGCCACCAGTTCCTGGCCGTAGGTGAGCTCGGCATTGTCGCGGCAGGTATGGGTCAGGATAACCTGCTCGAACTTCTCATAGGTATCGGGATCGCGCAGCAGGCTGGCGAATGGAGCAATGCCGGTGCCGGTCGAGATCATGAACAGGCGCTTGGCCGGCGTCAGCGCGTCGACCACCAGCGTGCCGGTCGACTTCTGCCGTATGATGACGGTATCGCCGATCTCGATTTTCTGCAGCTCCGAGGTAAGCGGGCCGTCCGGCACTTTGATCGAGAAGAATTCGAGTTCGTCGTCCCAGGCAGGGCTGGCGATCGAATAGGCGCGGAACACCGGCTTCTCGGCATTGGGCAGGCCGATCATGACGAACTCGCCGGAACGGAAGCGCAGCGATTGCGGCCGGGTGATGCGGAACGAAAACAGCCGGTCGGTATAATGCTTCACCGAGACGACGGTTTCGGCATAGACATTGGCCGGTATCGGGAACTGCAACGGCCGGGCGCCGGCAGTGTTGAACGCGGATATGGTGTTCATCAAACCTAACCTTCCGGGCCAGCTCAGCGCCCGCGCCAAATCTTCACCTGCGCGCCCGAACCGGTCAGGTTCCAGCGTGCCGTTTGCACACTCCGAAGCGGTAAGCTCTTGTGTCCGGAATTTATTAGTATACAAACGATATTTGCGTCAAGACGCCGCCGTAAAACAGCTTTCCAAACTGAGGCATGTAAGCAGTTCGGGCATTTCGGGTTTCGACAATGGAACAGAATTTTTCGGCGCAAGCTCTGGATTCGACGGGCAGCGTCGTCGCCGGTATCGATGTCGGCGGCACCTTTACCGACCTGCTTCTGATCGACGGCCGTGACGGCGGCCGGGTGCATATCGCCAAGACCCCGACGACGGTCGACAACCAGGCTTTCGGCGTCGTTGCAGCTCTTGGTGCCACCGGCTTTCCCGTCGACGGCATCGACCTCATCGTGCACGGCACGACGACCACCACCAACGCGGTGCTGGAGCGCCGGCTGGCCAAAACCGGCATGATCACCACGCGCGGCTTTCGTGACGTCATCGAGCTTGGCCGGCGGACACGGCCGCAAGCCTATGGCATGACAGGCACGTTCGTGCCGATCATTCCGCGCAATCTGCGGCTCGAAGTGTCGGAGCGGGTCGAGGCCTCGGGCGCGGTGCGCATACCGCTCGACGAGGCCGAGATGCGGGCAGCGATTTCACAACTGATCGCGGCCGGCTGCGAATCCCTCGTCATCCATTTCCTGCATTCCTACGCCAACCCGAGGCATGAGCGGCGTGCCGCCGAGATCGCGGCCGAGCTTTGGCCGAACGGCTACATCACGACAGGCCATGCGCTGCTTTCGGAAGCGCGCGAATTCGAGCGCGGCGTCACCGCTTCGGTCAACGCCTCGGTGCAACCGATCCTCGAACGCTATGTCGAGCGGCTGCGCAAGGAGCTGGCGTCAAAAGGCTACGCCCGCGACTTCCTGATCATGAACGGCAATGGCGGCATGATCTCGGCCCGCTTTGTCACACGTGAGTCGGCCAAGACCGTCATGTCCGGCCCCGCTTCCGGCGTCATTGCTGCCGCCTATACGGGAAAACGCGCCGGCTTCGAAAACCTGGTCACCTATGACATGGGCGGCACCTCGACCGACGTGGCGCTGATCCGCAACGCCGAGCCGGCGGTGTCGAACGAGATCGAGATCGAGTATGCGATGCCGATCCACGTGCCGATGGTGGCGGTGCATACGGTCGGCGCCGGCGGCGGCTCGATCGCCCGCGTCGATGCGGCCGGTCTGATCCAGATCGGCCCGGAAAGCGCCGGCGCCAATCCCGGCCCGATCTGCTACGGACGCGGCGGCTTGGAGCCGACCATTACCGACGCTAATCTGGTGCTCGGCAGGCTGGCGCCGAAGAAGCTGCTCGCGGTGGAAAACCCGGTCACCGTCGAACGGGTCACCGGCATATTCGAGGACAGGATCGGCCGCGCCACAGGCTTGTCCGGCGTCGAGGCGGCGGGTGCGGTGCTGCGGCTCGGCAACGTGAAGATGGCCGGCGCCATCCGCATGGTGTCGGTGTCGCGCGGCCACGACCCGCGCGATTTCGCGCTGTTCGCCTTCGGCGGCGCCGGGCCGCTGCATGCGACGGCACTGGCGCGCGAGCTCGGCCTGCCCAAGGTGCTGGTGCCGGCGCGGCCGGGCATCACCAATGCGCTCGGCTGCGTCGTCGCCGATCTGCGCCATGATTTCGTTAATACGGTCAACCAGCCGGTGGCCCGTCTCGATGAAATCCAACTCCACGAGACATTGGAACGGCACCGAAACGAAGGCAAGGAGCTGATCGGCAAGGAGGCGGTGAAGCCGGAAATGATCCGCGTCACGCATTCCGCCGACATGCAGTTCGTCGGCCAGACGCATATCATCAACGTGCCGCTGCCGTCGTCTGCGGTGACACGCGAGGGACTGCAGCAACTGTTCGAGAAGGCCTATTTCGCCCGCTTCAAGGTCCAGTTGCCGGAAATCCGCGCCAATCTGGTCAACCTCAACACCTCGGTCACCGGCGTGCGGCCGGCAATCGATCTGTCCCGGCTGATCGACCCGGCTGGGCGCGCCAAAACGCTCGAAGAGGCGCGGCGCGAGATCCGGCCTGTCTGGTATGGCGGGCGCTGGTACGACACGCCGGTCTACAGCAGAGAGAAGTTGCCGCTCGACGCAACAATCGAAGGTCCGGCGATCCTCGAACAGATGGACGCGACGACTGTGCTGGAGCCCGGTGACCGGGCGCGATCGGATGCCGACGGCAACATCATCATCGATATCGGCGAGGCCTGAGATGGAAAAACTCGACGCCATCACCCTTTCGGTCATCCAGGCGGCGCTACAGCAAGTCTGCGACGAAATGGACCTGACATTTTCGCGCGCCGCCTTCTCGCCTGTCATCGCCGAGGCCAATGACCGTTCGGATGGCATCTATTCGGCGCTCGATGGTTCGCTGATCGCGCAAGGCAGCCAGGGCCTGCCGGTGTTCGTCGGCGTCATGCAGTATTCGACCAAAACGGTGATCGAGATGATCGCCGACGGTCGCTGCCTGCCGCCCGAGCCAGGCGATATCTACATCGTCAACGATCCCTATCTCGGCGGCACCCATTTGATGGATGTGCGCTTCGCCATGCCGGTCTATCGGGACGGCAAGATATTCTGCTGGCTGTCGAACACCGGCCACTGGCCCGACATCGGTGGTTCGGTGCCGGGCGGCTTTTCCGCCTCGGCAACAGCGGTCGAGCAGGAAGGCTTGCGACTGCCGCCGGTGAAATTATTCAAGAAGGGCGTGCTCGACCCTGAGATCTACGCCATCATCTGCTCGAACATCAGGGTTGCCGACCAGCGCATCGGCGACATCCGGGCGCAGGCGGCGGCACTGCTGATCGGTCAAGACCGACTGAACGGAATCCTGGATCGTTACGGAGATGAAACGGTCGTCGGTGCGATCGCCGAACTGCGCCGCCGCGCCGCCGAACAGATGCGCGCGAACATATCAGCCATTCCCGACGGCATTTACCGGTCGCAGGCTTTTGTTGATTCCGACGGCGTGGTCAACGAGCCGCTGACTATCGCGCTGGCGGTCGAAAAACAGGGCGACACGCTCAGCTTCGACTTCTCCGGTTCGTCAAAGCCCTGCGCTGGGCCGATGAACAGCGTGCTGGCGACGACCTTGTCCTCGGTCTATCTCGCCATGCGGCACATTTTCCCCGACGTGCCGATCAGCGCTGGCGCCTTCGAGCCGCTGATCGTCAAGCGGCCGGAAGGCACCTTCCTCGACGCCAAATATCCGCGGCCGGTATCGGGCTGCGCGGCTGAGGTTTCGCAGCGCATTGCCGAAGCGGTGTTCGCGGCGATGGTGCAGGCGCTGCCGGACAAGGTGACGGCGGCCCCCGCCGGCTCCAGCGGCAATTTCGCGCTCGGCGGCAACGATCCGGCCCGCGGCCGCGATTATGTCATGTATCAGATCTCCGGGGGCGGCTATGGCGGCAATGCCGGTCACGACGGCCTGACCAATGGCTGCTCGACCATAGGCATTTCCAAGTCGCCGCCGGTCGAAATCATGGAGCAGGCCTTCCCGGTGCTCTACCGCCACTATGCCTTGCGCGAAGGCTCGGGCGGCGCCGGCAAGCATCGCGGCGGTTTTGGCCTCGCCTATGAGGTCGAGATCCTGCGCGGCGACGCCCGCGCCTCCTTCGTCATGGATCACGGCCGGTTCGGCCCGCAAGGCGCGCTCGGCGGCAAGGACGGTGCGGTCAACACGGTGACCGTGTTCCGCGACGGCAAGGAACATGTGCCGCCGCATCTGTCCAAGGAGCAGGACATCGCGCTGAAGACAGGCGACCGCGTGTGCGTCGGCACGCCTGGCGGCGGCGGCTACGGCGATCCGTTGCAGCGCGATCCGCAATTGGTCGCTCGGGATGTCAAGCTCGGCTACTATACCGCAGAGCAAGCCAGAGACCTGTTCGGAGTCGTAGCGGATGAGCAACCCAAATCCCCTGGAGGCTGATCTCTCGTCTGAACTGGCCCACGCAGTCGAACGCGTCTATGCCGCTTTCGCGTCTTATCCATCGCCCCGCCACCTGCATGGCTCGCCGTACAAGGATTTGGAATCGATCTTTCGGGGAGTATTCCAGTGGTCCGCTTCGGGAGCTCAGTGGTGAAAACCTCGGCGCCTATGCCGGATCGGCCATATGGACGGTCGGCGACGTCGATGACTACCGGCACTTTCTGCCGAGAGTGCTTGAACTTGCCATCCAAGGCGAACCTTCGATGGGGTTCGACGCCAACGTGATTGCCGCAAAGCTCGAAAGGACCTCCTGGCGCGATTGGCCGTTGGAAGAACAGCAGGCTGTCGAGGTGCTGTTTCAGGTTGCCTGGCGAAAAGCGATGACCATGCATCCCGATGAAGGGAACGCGGTTCCCTGGCTGGAGGGCATAGTGCTTGCCGGAATGGATGTAGCAGCTGCATTAGCGGCATGGCGTGATAGCCCTTACCCCGAGGCCATGTTGCACTGTGCGGACTTGATTACCGGCAACATCAAGACACTCGATAGGGGCACGTGATCTTCAGCGAACAGGTCACCACATGGCTTCTATCCGACAGTCTCGCCTGGCACTTGTTCACCGTCGCGGTCGAGGCTCCCTTGCGCCCCGACGATCGCGAAAAGCTCGCTTGGGCGAGCGAGACCATCGAGAACAATCTGAACTTTCCCGGAAATTAAAGGCATTGATTGGGCCGCGTTTCGCCGGTCACGCTCTGTGGTCCAGCCTCGCGACCAGCCGGTCGCCGGCCCACTGGATGCCGCAGACCAGGATGATCAGCACAATGACAACGGCGATCATGACGGACGTCTCGAAGCGCTGGTAGCCGTAGCGGATGGCGAGGTCGCCGAGGCCGCCGGCGCCGATGGCGCCAGCCATGGCCGAGGCGCCGATAAGCGTCACCAGCGTCACCGTGAAGCCGGCGACGATGCCGGGCAACGCTTCCGGCACCAGCACCTCGCGAATGATCGTCCAGCGGTTGCCGCCCATGGCGCGTGCTGCCTCGATCAGCCCGTGGTCGACCTCGCGCAGCGACACTTCGGCGATCCGCGCATAGTAGGGCGTCGCCGCGATCGACAGCGGCACAATCGCTGCCCAGGTGCCGATCGAGGTGCCGACGATCAGCCGCGTCACCGGGATCAGCGCAACCAGCAGGATGATGAAAGGCACCGAGCGGAAGCCGTTGATGAGCGCTCCGAGCGCGCGGTTCACCCACAGGTTTTCGGCGATACCGCCGCGGTCGGTGGCGACCAGCGCCAGGCCGAGCGGCAGCCCGAAAACCAGCGAGATGAGGCCGGAGGCGGCCGTCATCAGGATCGTTTCCCAGATCGAACGGACGAGAAGCTCAAACAGAACCGGCGACATGGCCAAGCACCTCCACCCGCGCTTGGCGGGCTTTCAAGAACGCGATCACCTCTGCCAGGTGAGCTTCATTGCTGCCGGCGACCGCCACGAACAGTGTCCCGACAGGCTGCTGCTGGACGTGATCGATGCCGCCATGCACGAGGCGGAACGAGCCGGGAACTGCCGAGGCAAGATCGGACAAAAGCGGGCTTCGCGCGGCCTCACCGGCCACGTCGATCTTGAGGATCGCCTCCACGCCGGCGTTCTGCGTTAGCTGGCTTGCGATCTCCGCCGGCAATTGCGGCCGGATGCCGCCGAGCAGGCTTTGTGTGATCGCCGATTTCGGGTCGGCAAAGACCGACCACACCGGCCCTTGCTCGACGATCCGCCCAGCGTCGATCACCGCGACCCGGTCGGCGATCGAGCGGATCACCTCCATCTCATGCGTGATCAGCAGGATGGTCAGGCCGAGCTGCCGGTTGATGTCTCTGAGCAAGGCAAGGATGGAGCGCGTCGTCTCCGGGTCCAACGCCGAGGTCGCTTCGTCGGACAGCAGCAGCGCCGGGCGCGCCGCAAGCGCCCGGGCAATGCCGACGCGCTGCTTCTGCCCGCCCGACAGCGACGCCGGATAGACTTTCGCCTTCTCCGACAGGCCGACAAGCTCGAGCAGCTCGGCGGCGCGCGCCAGGCGTTCGGCCCTGGGCCGGCCTTCGATCTTGAGCGGCAGCGCTACATTGTCTTCGACCGTCTTGGCGGACAGCAGGTTGAAATGCTGGAAGATCATGCCGATACGCCGGCGCAGCGGTTGCAATTCGCGCTCGCCGAGCCGGCTGATGTCGCGGCCTTCGATGAAGACCTGTCCTGTATCCGGCCGCTCCAGGCCGTTCAGGCAGCGTATCAGCGTCGACTTGCCGGCGCCGCTCCGGCCGATGATGCCGAGGATCTCGCCCTGGCGCACGTTGAGCGATACGCCGTCCAGCGCCGCTGTCGCGCCGAAGCGGCGCTTCAGCTCGATGAGGCGCACGACATCATTCGGTCCGGCGGAGCGGCCGCCGACGGGACGCATGACTTCGGTGACCGAGGCGAAATGCTGGTTCATAAAAGTTCCTGTATTGGTGTCCCGCAAACGCGATCGCGGTCCGCGTTGAAGCGCGGACCGTTTTATCATGCCGGGCTTCGGCGCCCAGTCGAGCTCGGCATCAATAGGCGCTGATGCCGGTTCCCTTGTAGACTCGGTCGAATTCGGCCTTCACCTTTTCGTTCTGGTAGGAGGCGACCAATGTCTTTACCCAGGGCTGGTTTTCATTGCCGGCCTTGACCGCGATGAAGTTGCGGTAGGGATTGTCGGCCACCGCCTCCTGGGCGATGCGGTTCTCCGGTGTGAGGCCGCTTTTAAGCGCCCAATCCGTGTTGACCACGGCCCCGTCGAGGTCTTCCACCGAGCGCCCGACAATCCCGGCGTCAAGCTCCTTGACGACTAATTTCTTCGGGTTTTCGGCAATGTCGGTCGTCGTAGCCAGAATGCCGGTGCCTTCCCTGAGCTTGATCAGACCTTCGCTCTGCAGAACGCGCAGTGCGCGGCCCTCATTGGACGGGTCGTTCGGCACGCCAATGACGGCGTCTTCGGGCAGGTCGGCAATCTTCGTGTACTTCTTGGAATAGAGGCCGATCGGCCAGACCCCGGTATAGCCGACCGGGACGATGTGATAGCCCTGCGTCTTGATCTGGTTGTCGAGATAGGGCTTGTGCTGGAAGGCGTTGGCGTCGATTTCGCCACGCTCGAGTGCTTCATTCGGCTGGGTGTAGTCGTTGAACACCACGGTCTCGATCGTCAGCCCCCTCTCCGCCGCCTGGGCGGTGACGACGCGCCACACATCCTCGTCCTCGCCGCTCATGATGCCGACCTTGACCGCCGTCTTGTCTTCGGCGAACGACGGCGCAGCAAGGCCGACAATCGCAACCGCCGACGCGAAAAGTACAGCCAGACCGGCGCGCCGGTTTATACTTGCGGAGAGAAATGAGAGCAAAGTGTTGGTATTCCCAGACATGATCTATCCCGTCGGTTCTGAAGTCGTTGCGGCCAGGCGGAGTGCCAAGCCTTGCCGGCATCATCGGGAATGCTGACCGTCGGATCAAAGCACCGTATTTCCCGCGAAATGCGAAGCCAGGAATATTCTCTCAAAGTTTCGGGCCTGGCGAGCACAGGGCGTGCTGGGATCATGCGTTCTAACCCAATGCTGGTTCAGAAATTGTCCGGACGTCGTCTCCGCTATGAGGCCCGCCGTGCTTCGAAGCGGCGGGCCTTTCTGCGTCCGAATGCCCAACACGGGCAGCAGTGTGGGATGTCGACAATGCTGGACGCGCCGCATGTCCCTTCAAAGCGACGCGCTTGCTCACTCGATGACCTTTACAATCCTGCGCGTGCCAGGATCGACCAGGACGGTCCGATTGTCGACGACGACATAGCGGTATTTGACGTCGGGAACCTCATGAAGCTCGACGGTGTCGGGCAGGGTCGAGCCGACATTGAGCTCCACGCCGGGAAGCTGCACGGACGCCAGAGGCTGCTTTTTCACATACTCGCGTACGATCGTCTCCTGCTGCGGTTCGATGACCACGTCCTGAGCGGCAGCGGCGCCAATACCCGCAAGCAGCAAGAACCCAGCCGCGGCTGCCGAAAGATGCATTCTCATGATCGTCTCCTTTCGTGGTGAGCCACCTCTGCGCTGCGCCGCGTCATGCTGTTCGCAGCGGGGTCGCTATAGGCCGGTAACGTCATCAGGTGGAGCTTGTTCCGCCACTCGGATCGCTTGCCGTTTCCCTCCATTAGTTTGGAACAAAGTTTTTTAGCCGCGGTTTTACGCGGTGAAGGGACGCGTTTTCCAAGGAGATCTCTCATGAAAGGCGTTCTGATCACCAGCATGCTAGCAATCAGCGTCAGTTGCGGGGCTGCACTTGCCCAGACGCAGCAGTCGACCGACGACCAGTCCGGCGCCAATTGTGCAGCCGGCACTGCCAATTGCCAGAACGGCGCCAAAATGGGCGAGCAGGCTCAGGGCAAGACCGGCGCTGCAACTGATCAACAGGCGCAAGGCAACAAGAAGCTGAAGACCGATGAGCAAGCCAAAGGCAAGGCCGGCGCAACGACTGACCAGCAAGCCCAGGGCAAACCGAAACTGAAGACCAACGAGCAGGCTCAGGGCAAGGCTGGCGCCACGACTGACCAGCAGGCCCAGGGCAGCACCAAGATGAAGACCGACGAACAGGCCCAAGGCAAGGCCGGAACCACCACCACCGAGCAGGGCCAAGGCAGCACGAAAATGAAGACCGAGGAGCAGGCTCAGGGCAAGACTGGGACCACGACCACCGAGCAGACTCAGGGCAATGCCTCGACGCAGACGCAAGACCAGAGTTCGACCGCTTCCATCAACAATGTGACCGTTGAACAGAAGACGGAGATCACGCAGGTCATCAAGGAGACGAACATCCAACCGGTATCCAGCGTCGATTTCGACATCTCTGTCGGTGTCGAGGTTCCGCGAAAGAAGGTCCGGCTGCATCGCCTGCCGGCGCGCATCGTCAAGATCGTTCCGGCTTACGAAGGCTATGAGTATTTCGTGCTCGCCGACGGCCGGATCGTCATCGTCGACCCGAATACCTACAAGATCGTGATTATCCTGACCTAGTCGTGGCCCAGACGGTCTACCGTGGGTTGATGCACCAAAAAAGCCCGCCGCGCAGCTCGGGCGGCGGGCTTTTCCGTACCCGGCTCCAGCGTCTGCAAATCGCAAATCAAGGTCCGTCCTCGGGGCGAGGAGTGAGCACGGTGTGATCGATGGTGTCGGGCAGGCAGGGACTGGGCACGCAGCTTGTTCGGACTGACGCGGTGGTCATGGCATCGATATCCGTAACCAGCACCATTCTCGCGTAGTACCGCGGCCACAGCGGCTCTCCAAACAGGACGAAGACGCCGCCAATCATCAAGGCCAGCAACATGAGTGCCGTAACATTTGCAAATATCTCGCCGTAGCGCATGAAGGCAGCCTGTCCCATTCGGAAAGCGATTTCAGCCTGTGACAGCGGCGACCAGGACGGCGCCGAAAGCCGGCGCTACTATCCTTGAGGCCCCGCGAATGCCGCCTTCCATTGGATCCTCCCCGAACAAGCCGGATAAATAACGGCACTCTCGGTGCTTTGTTCCCGGCCGTGTGGCCGGACGACAGCCGCGTCACACAGGCCGTGTGTGGGGCGGCCTTTCGTTTGCAAAAGGCACTCTTCGCTCTCATTGATGCGCGGCAGCGAGGTCCTTGAGATGACGTTCGTGCATTTGCAGCACCGGCAGCGTCTTCTTGGCAAACTCCTTCATCGCCGGATCGTCGCCGGAATTCGCGTAAGCGGAAAACAGCGCCACCGCTTCCTTATGCGCCTGGGTCTGCATGTCGATATATTTCGATTGGAAGCTGTCCCCGCTGGCCTCCTTGAGTTGGTCGAGCAGCGCCTGGTGCTTGGTGTCCAGCGACGGGCCGGCTGGCGCGGTGGCCGAAGTCGTCTGACCCTTGCTGAGCGCCGCCTTGAAGTCCTCGCCGGCCTTGGTGTGGTCCGTGACCATTTGCGCCGCGAATGCCTTCACGTCGTCGGCAGTCGCCTGCGTCTGCGCAAGTCGGCTCGATACGATTTCGAATGTATTGGCGATGGGCACGGTCTTGACGAACGTCGCGGTGTCAACCTTGCTCATGGTGTCGGTCGTTAGAGGCGTCAGCGTCGCCGATTGGGCAAAAGCAGCCAAAGGTGCGCCAGCCATCATCGCTGCCGCAGTGATGGATAGAAGGGTTTTCATGGGGGTTCTCCGAGGCTGATGTCATCCCTCCGATGGCTCAACGCGCAAGCTGCGGCGAGGTTGCCTGGTCGTGGGGGGGGGGGGGGCCCCCCCCCCCCCACCCCCGCAGGGCGTAGGGTGGCGGAGAGGATGGGATTCGAACCCACGAGAAGCTTTTGACCTCTACTCCCTTAGCAGGGGAGCGCCTTCGACCACTCGGCCACCTCTCCGTTGCGCCGGTGGATAAAGAAAAGCGCCGGCACAATCAACAAGCCGGCGCTATTATCCTTGAAAAATCGACCCTTCGCCAAAGCGCCGCCCAGCGATGTGGCGATTCTGCGGCAATTCCCTTGTTCGCGACTCGGGTCATGGTCACATTTCGGGCCGACCGTCGCCGGAATCCGCCGTTTGCAACGGCTGGCGAAGGGCTGTTGGTTAACGGGAGCTTTCGGAGTGAGGCCAAATCGTGTCATTTGTGCAACAACGCTGGGGGATAGCATCGATACAAACCTTTTGCCGGTACGATCGTGGTTGAACGCCGCCGTCTCATGGGTAATGTCGGGTTTGAAGGAGCGGCGCGGTGCGCATCTTTTTCGGTAGTGGGGATGGGGCAGGGAACGCTGTCCTTCAGCAAAGAATACCCAGACCCGTTTTTTAACTTTTGACTGGAGGTCAGAAAATGAACATCAAGAGCCTTCTTCTCGGCTCCGCTGCGGCACTGATCGCAGTTTCCGGTGCGCGCGCCGCCGACGCCGTCGTCGTCGCCGAGCCGGAACCCGCTGAATACGTCAAGATCTGCGACGTCTACGGCGCTGGCTACTACTACATCCCCGGCACCGAAATCTGCCTGCGCATCGGCGGCTATGTCCGCTACGACATCAGCGCTGGCCAGGCTGGCTCGTTCGACGGCGCCAGGTACCAGGACCTGTCGGATGCCTTGGATGGCGAAGACAACGTCAACGACGGCTATTACAAGCAGGCTCGCTTCACGCTGAGGACCTATACCGGCCAGGAAACCGAGATGGGCACCTTGAAGACCTACACCGAGACCCGGTTCAACTGGGGAACCGGCTACCAAACCGTGCCTGGGTTCGACGAGCACTTTTCCAACTTTGGCAGCAGAGGCGTTTCGCTGAACTTCGCCTGGATCCAGCTCGGTGGTCTCCGCGTCGGTAAGGACGAAACGGCCTTCAATACGTTCAGCGGCTACGCCGGCAACGTCATCCAGGATACGATCGTTCCGTATGGCGGCTTCGACACCAATGTCGTCCAGTACTACTTCGATGCCGGCAACGGCTTCTCGGCCGTGGCTTCGTTGGAAACCGGTGAAGGCTTTATCCTTAACGCCGCTAACACTGCCACCCATCTCGGCCACGACTCGATCGACAGCTATGTTCCGTATGTCGTTGGCGGTCTCAAATACACGCAGGGCTGGGGCTCCATCACCGGTGTTGCTGCCTATGACAGCAGCTTGGAAGAATGGGCTGCCAAGGTTCGTCTCGACGTGACGCCGATGCAGAACCTGTCGCTGTTCTTGATGGCCGGCTACGGCTCTGACGACAACCTCCCACGCAATTTCTACAAGCAGTGGGGCGGCAACTGGGCAGTCTGGGGCGGTGGCACCTACACCATCAACGAGAAGACCTCGTTCAACCTCCAGGCGTCATATGACGAAGCGAAGGAAGCTGGCGTCGCGGCGAATATCGCCTACGACATCGTTCCCGGCTTCACGATCACGGCCGAAGTCGACTGGGCTCATAACCAGCACAAGGCGGACGGCTTCGGTGGTGAATACAACTGGACCGGCATCCCGGGCGACAAGAAAAACGCCGTTGGCGGCATGCTCCGCTTCCAGCGCTCGTTCTAAGGGCTGGACTTAAAGCAAGTGAAATCCAGCCCGGGCGCTTTAACGCCCGGGCTGTTTTTGTTTTCGCGACTGGTAGCAAACAGAAGGAAAAGGGGGTTCGGTAGCTGAACAGGGTTGTGGAACGATGTCGTTGGGATCCGCCACTGGTGGATGAAATCGGCCGCAACGCTTAAAACTCTTGAAAGGGCACCGCCAAGCAGGTAGGTCTAGGCCTATCCACTCGGGGGTGTGGCGAATAATGACGAACGATGCGATTCAAGAGGGAGGAACCTCTGATCATTTTTCGATGTTTTCTTCTCAAACTGCAAAGATAAAATACAGTTACAACAAGATACGAGAAGTAAAGTCGCACAGGATCGGAGAACTGTTTTCAGCATACCGGGACATACTTTGGGATGACGGGCGGCATAAATACAATGTCAGCTCCTTCATCGGCGAGATAGACGAGATCCTCCTAGGGGAGCGTTTCAGCGCCTTTGACCAAAGCACCCTCGACAATCTTATCGGCACCTTGCGCCAGCGCGGCAACAGCAACGCAACCATCAACCGGAAGATGGCTGCCCTCAGCAAACTGCTGCGCAAGGCTCACAAGATGGGAGATATCCACAGCCTGCCCGAGTTCCGCCGCCAGAAGGAGCGGGCGGGACGGATTCGTTTCCTCGAAAGGGACGAGGAAGCCAGGCTGTTCGCCGCCATCAAGAGCCGCAGCGAGGACGCTTATCGGCTTTCCGTCTTTCTCGTCGACACCGGTTGCCGCCTCGGCGAAGCGCTGGGCTTGATCTGGAACGATATCCAGGAGCACCGCGTCAGTTTCTGGATCACCAAATCCGGCCGCAGCCGCACCATCCCGATGACCGAGCGGGTAAAAGAGGTGATCAAGCTGCCGGCCACCGAGGGCCGCCGGCCCAAAGGTCCGTTCACCAAGCTCAGTCAGGCGCAGTTTCGTGCCATCTGGAACGATGCCAAGGCCGAGGTCGGGCTTGGCGCCGACGATCAGGTCGTGCCGCACATATTGCGCCATACTTGTGCCTCGCGTCTCGTCCAGGGCGGCATCGACATCAGGCGCGTGCAGATGTGGCTCGGTCACCAGACGCTGTCGATGACCATGCGCTACGCCCATCTGGCCACCAACGATCTCGATGGCTGCGTCACCGTGCTGGAGACGCCGCGGTGCAGTGGCGCGGACAGAGGCGGTGCAAGCGCTTTGTCTGCTCATTCAGCGATGGATGAGCAGAAGAATAAGCCGGCTAAGAGCGAAAAGTCTCCGAAAACCGTGGTGAAAAGGGCAAAATCCCGGTAGTGTCGCTCATCTGGCTCGCGTACGGCTCTCCCTTCTCCCCTTGTGGGAGAAGGTGGCCGAGCGCAGCTCGGTCGGATGAGGGGTGTTCCAGGGAACGCCAACGCCTCATTTCTTCCAACACCCCTCAACCGTCTTGGCGCTACGCGCCAATCCACCTTCTCCCACAGGGGGCTAGCGTGCGCACACATCTGATTTGGCGGGGATTAGTTTGGATTTGCAAGAGCGAAGCCCTCGGCGATGGCGTGGAAGCGTTTTAGCCCATTGGAGAAGGTGACGGGGCCTGGCGGCCGCTCCTTTGCGTAGCCGTTCCATCCGCCGAGCCGGGCGATGCACCAGGCGGCCCAGGCGAGCGTGTGTTGCGGATGCGGGTTGTTCTGCTTTTGGGTTTTGCCTTCGAGTCTGGCAATCAGCGCCTCCAGCACGGTGATCTCGGCGGGGCTGAAGAGGCGAGCGGCCTTGAAGGTGCGGCCGGCGGCATCGCGCCCGTGCACGAGTTGCATGACCCTGACGGCGACGATCAGCGCGGTCGCGGCCAGCCGTTCGAGTGCCTCACCATCGGCAAGCAGGCTTTCCTCCAGATCGATGGCCTGCGACTTCACGGTTCGGAACAGCTGTTCGACGGTCCAGCGCAACCGGTAGAGATCGACCATGCGGCAAGCGTCGGCGAGCGTTTTGACCGTGTGAGTGGTCAACAGTCGCCAGATCACCGCCTCCTTGGGCGAAGGCGGATCGATCTCGCGCACTTCGACGATGTTGAGCGTGATCTCGCGCGGATCGCGGCGGTCGGCACCAAGGTGCGGCTGGCGCAAGGCGACCTCGGCGAAGCGGACGGCCAGTTGCACCTTGCGCGCCAGTCGGCCGGGACGCGCCTGCAGCTCGAAGGCGATCCGGCCGGCTTCCGGCGTTTTGGCGATCTCGCCGAACAGACGGCCGCCCTGCTCACCCAGAGCCCGGTCGCGCACGGCGCGGATGAGCACATGCGTGCGCTCGTCAGGCAGCCTTGCCAGTACTTCGTAGATGTCGGCCTCGCGGTCGCCGATCACGGTAGCCAGCGGCGTGTCGGTCAGCGCCTGGCGGGCCGCCTTGGCGGTGGCGATCCATTTGTAACTTTCCTTGGCTTCGATCGGCAGGGCTTGGTAGTCGTGCGCCTTCTGCCCCCGGCGCCGCCAGATCGTGGCAGCCGCAAGCCCCAGCACGGAACCGTCGGCGGCATCCACGGCCAGCGCCGGGTGGACGAACAGCCCGACATCCTTGCCGTTGCCGACACGCCCGAGGCCGCGCTTGCGCGAGGCCTTGGCCTCATAGTTGATCTCGCTGCTGTCCTGGATGATCAGCACATGGCGGCCGGCCGCCGCCTCGCCCGTTCGCGCCGCTGCCGTGCGCACGATCTCCTGCACCGTCACCTGGGGATTGCGAAACAGCCGCGTGAACGCAACTTGTTCCGCGCGCGTATCGGCCAGCCTGCGCAGGCCCACGCTGACGCGCGTGCACATGCGATCCAGCACCATGCTCCCCTTTTTTGCAGGCGCAGGTCGCCGAAGTATCCAAGTAGCGGTGCCATCGTCGAAACCTCCCGAATCAACAATGGCAGCTACAGAATCACACATGATTCCAACCCCGCAGGCCAAACCTGCTACCCAACCAAAACTCCCTTGACACCTCTCCGAAGCAGATGTGTGCGCACGCTAGCCCACAGGGGGAGAAGGGAGAAACGTGGGCACCGACTTCGACAATTTGTCACCACTAAATAGGTCCGTGTAAAGCTTTCAAGGTGGTTATTTGATCTTGAGCTTTACTTCCTGCCACCCCGCCGCTCCGCCCGATCGAAAAAACCAGCGATCCTGCCCGGCAGGATCCCGGACTCCAAAAACGGTGCATGCCCCTGGCCGTCGGCGGTGATCGTCTCGATATCGGTATGGCGCGTCCGCATCTGCTCGAGCGTTTCGGCGGACAGCAGCTTCGAATTGGCGCCGCGTATGACGAGCATCGGGATGGCCGCTAGTGCGTCGAACTGCGGCCACAGATCGGGCAGCGGCCGGGTGAGGTCCAGGCCTGCCAGCGTGTCGACCAGTCTCGGATCGAAATCGGGCAAAAATCCCTCTTCGGTCTCGCGGTAGAGAGCTGACGCCATCCGCTCCCAATCCGCATCGGTCAGCGCCGAAAAATCCGCACCATGGGTGCTGCGTAAGCCGCGGACCACCTCTGCGTACGTCTTCGGCCTGGGCGCGGGATCAAGATAGAAGCGGATATGGGCGAGACCTTGCGACTCGATCACCGGGCCGATGTCGTTGAGAACGACGGCCTTCAGCACGGCCGGCCGCATCGCCCCGAGCACATGGATGATCAGTCCGCCGCGCGACGTCCCAATGAAGGCTGCCTTCTCGATGTTCAGCGCCGCCAATCCGGCAAGGATATCGCCCGCCTCGATGCCGATATTGTAATGGCCGATATCGGCATCGTAGGCGGACTGCCCGCGCCCGCGATAGTCGAAGGCGACGACGTTGCGCTTCGCCTGCGCCGACAGATAAAGCGCCAATTCGTGAAAGTCACGGCAATTGCGGGTCAGGCCGGGCAGGCAAACGACTGGCCAGCGGCCGGAATTCGCCTCGCCGTAGATGCGGGCGTGCAGGGACAGCCCGTCCGGCGCGGCGTAGAAGAAGTCGGAAAAACCCTGCTCGGTTGGCATGTAGACTCCGTTCCTCTCACCGCCGGATCGTTTCGACTGCTACAGGCGAGGGGCAGGTAGGGTCAAATAGGGAAGGCGCCGCCATTGGAGATTAGCGAAAGAGGTAGTGCCGGCCAATTTCCTCCTTTGAGGGGGAGATGCCAAGTCGTGGCAAGGAGGGCGGGACAGAGGGGCGCCGTCCCCGCCAACCTCACGCCGGCAACATCGGAACTTCAAAGCCTTGAAACGAAAAACCCGCCTCATCGGGCGGGTCGCCGGTGCGAATCAGCACCATACAGAAATTAGTAGCATAGCTGCCGGCACAAAGCAAGAACAAAATACGACGTGACCGACAAACTTGGTTTGAAGCCCGCTCGTCACCCCCGGCCGTTCACCAGATCTCCGACAATATCGTACTTGCCGGAGATACGCATCTTGTAGACCTCGTAATTCTCCATCACGCGCTGGACGTAACTTCTTGTTTCCGTATAGGGAATCCGCTCGATCCAGTCGACGACGGCATCGATGTCCTTGCCGCGCGGATCGCCGTATTTCGCCACCCACTGGGCGGCGCGGGTGGGGCCGGCATTGTAGCCGGCGAAGGTCAGCACGTAGGAGCCGTCGAAGCGGCCGAGCTGCTCGCCGAGAAAGGCAGCGCCCAGCGTCGCATTGTAGCCGGCATCGGTGGTCAGCCGGGCCTGCGAGAAAGTCATGCCGGCCTTCTTCGCCAATTGCTTGGCCGTGCCTGGCATCAGCTGCAGCAGTCCTCGCGCGCCGGCGCTGGAGACGGCGCCGATGTTGAACTCGCTTTCTTGGCGGGCAATCGCATAGGCCAGCGCCTTGCCCGAGCCGGAAATGTTGGCGGTGTCGGGAATGACGCCGAGCGGATGCGACAGCGCGCCGACGTCGATGCCACGTGCGCCGGCGATCTTGCCGACCTTCAGCGCCATGAAATGGTTGCCTTGTCTTTCCGCCAGCATCGCAAGCAGCGCCAGTTCGCCGGGGCTGCTCAACTGCCCGGCAAGGTCGCGGTAGAGGGTTTCGGCATAGCGGTCATAGCCTGCCTGCTGCAGCCGCTCGATGGCGCTGACCGCCTCGCGGGTGGCAAAATTCTGGCGGTCGGCGGCACTTGGCTGCGGGTAGACGATGTTGAGGGTCTGCCGGCCGACGCGCTCGCCTGCGAGCTGGCCGTAAAAGGTCGTGCCGTAGCTGGCGGCGCGGCTGAAATAATCCTTGGCACTGCCGGGACCGCCGAGTTCGGCGGCACGGCCGAGCCAGTAATAGGCGCGCGACAGCGACATCGGCCCTTGGGCGAGCTCCGCGATTTGCGCAAAATGCTTGGCGGCGGTGCTCGGGTCGTTGAGGCCGCGCAGCGCGTACCAGCCCGCATGGAATTCCGCCTCGGCAGCATTGGCGGGACTTTCGGCGGCATGCGCGGCGACTATTCTGTAGGCGGTCTTCATGTCGCCCTGGTCGACCAGCTCGCGCGACAGCACCCGGCGTTCGACCCACCAGGCGTCCGGATCGACCAGAGCGTCGCGGTCGCCCGGCGCCTTCAGCACCAGCGCGGCGGCATCGGAAAATTTCTGTTGCTTGCGCAGATATTCGGCTTCGGCAAACAGATAGCCGGCCGCCCGCTGCGCTGCCGGCACCGCCTTCAGCAGCTTGGCCGCGTTCTTGTCGCCTTTGGTGACTGCCGCCCAGGCATCGGCCAATTGCTGGGCGCCGGCGAGACCGGCGACGCGCAGCGCCGAAGCGACCCGATCGGCATAGAACATGCGCTCCATGCGGAAGCGATGGTCGGCGGCCGGGATCAGCGCGCCGAACTCGCGGATGACCGCCGCCTCGTTCGTGGCTTCGAGCTTTTCGGTGCGCCAGAATGGCGACAGCACCGAGCGCGCCGCCTTCGTATCGCCCTGCGCTACATAGGAGCGGGCTAGGATCACCACACCCTCGAAGGTCAGCGGCTGGCTGCCGTCGAACGCCCGCACCACCACCTGTGGCGCGGGGTTCTCGCGATAGAGCGCGCGCTCGCTGTTCTTGCGCAAGGCGATCGTGCCCGGCCAGTTCGGCAGCATCTTCGCGGCATCGGCGATGTCGCCGCTCGGCACCTGGTCGCCGCCATAGAGCGCAATCGCCCAGGCAAGGATGTGCCGATCGAGCGATTTGGCCGGCAGCGCTTCGCGCACCTGGCGCGCGCGCTGAATGTCGTTTGCCGCCAGCGCATCGAGACCGCTCTTCAGCGCCGCGACGCTGGCGGATGGCGAAGGGGACTGCTGCAGTGCATCGTTCTGCGGCTCCGTCATCGGGATCGCCGACGTGACCTGCCCATCGACGCTGCCGCCGATCGCCGCGCCAGGGATCAGCACAACGATCGCGCCGAGAAGCGCGAAAAGATGAGGCCGCCTAGTCGGCATGGATTTGGTCATTTCCTATTCTTCGATGCTACAGCTGGCACAGATGAACTGCAGCCTATTCGTCTGTGATGAAGGGCCCGTAAAGAAACCTTATCGAGGTCGTTCGAATTGCAATTGCTGGCGCAATGCTTGCCGCGCAACAATGTCGAGACTATGGTGCGCCGCTTCGCTTTCGGCTAGAAGGCGCGCACGACAAACACCTACAGCGCCGCGCGTCTTCTCAGACGCGCAAAGGACGCTGTAGCAATTTAAATTTGGCGCATGATCCTTTCCGAAATCGACTGCGATTTTCGGGGTCATGCGCTAGTCCCAAGGAGTTGGACGACATGCTAAGAGGCTCGCTGACCGCGCTCGTCACACCGTTCGAAAAGAGCGGCCGTTTCGACGAGAAAGCCTTTCGCGCGTTCATCGCCTGGCAGATCGCCGAAGGCACGACGGGCGTGGTCCCTGTCGGCACCACCGGCGAGTCGCCGACGCTGTCGCATGACGAGCACCGCCAAGTCGTCAAGGTTTGCATCGAGGTCGCCAAGGGCCGGGTTCCGGTCGTCGCCGGCGCCGGCTCCAACAACACCGACGAGGCGGTCGGCCTGGTCCAGTATGCCGAGAAGGCGGGCGCCGACGCGGCCCTTGTCGTCACGCCTTATTACAACAGACCGACGCAGCGCGGCCTCTATGCGCATTTCGCCGCCGTCGCCAAGGCGACCAGCCTGCCGATCATCATCTACAACATTCCACCGCGCTCGGTGGTCGACATGAGCCCGGAGACGATGGGGCAATTGGTGCACGACTTCAAGAACATCGTCGGCGTCAAGGATGCCACCGGCAAGGTCGAGCGGGTTTCGGAGCAGCGCGCCACCTGCGGCAAGGATTTCATCCAGCTCTCCGGCGAAGACGCCTCGGCGCTCGGCTTCAACGCGCATGGCGGCGTCGGCTGTATTTCGGTGACGGCAAATGTCGCACCCAGGCTTTGCGCTGAATTCCAGGAGGCAACGCTTTCCGGCGACAGCGCCAAGGCGCTCGACCTGCAGGACCGTCTGTTGCCGCTGCACAAGGCGATTTTCATGGAGCCCGGCGTTTCCGGCGCGAAATATGCGCTGTCGAAGCTGGGCAAGGTCGAGAACGTGCTGCGCTCGCCGCTAATGACGGTCGAGCCGTCGACCGCCGAGAAGATCGACGCGGCGATGAAGCACGCCGGCTTGATAAACTAAGGATGAGGCGCCACCTCTCCGCATCATGAATCAAGTCAGAAAAGCCGATCCCAACAACAAGACCGTTGCGGAAAACCGCAAGGCGCGGTTTTCCTATGAGGTGCTCGACACGATCGAGGCCGGCCTGGTGCTGACCGGTACGGAAGTGAAATCGCTGCGCCAGGGTCAGGCCAATATCCAGGACAGCTACGCCTCGGTCGAGGGCGGCGAGATCTGGCTGATCAACTCCTATTTGCCGGAGTATCTGCAGGCCAACCGCTTCAACCATGAGCCGCGCCGCCGCCGCAAACTGCTGCTCAACAAGCGCGAGATGGCCAAGCTGGCGCAAAGCGTCGACCGCGAAGGCATGACGCTGGTGCCGCTGAAGATCTACTTCAACGACCAAGGCCGTGCCAAGCTGCTGCTCGCCGTTGGCCGCGGCAAGAAGCTGCACGACAAGCGCGAGACCGAAAAGCAGCGCGACTGGTCGCGCGAGAAGGGCCGGCTGCTGAAGGAGCGAGGGTGAGGAGCGGTCCGCGAAGCGGAGGAAAAGCCAGCGATTTGGCTTTTAGAGCGACGAACGCCCGGAGCCATAGCGGCGGGCAGGGCGGACCAAAAGGGATAGGTCTCGTTTGAAAAACCGGATCGTCTTATGGGGCGCGGCCGGTCTGCTCGTGGCGGGCCTCGTTCTGGCCGGCGGCTATACCTACTTCCAGACGTTTTCTCCGGACCGCGGCAAATATCCGGTCAGGGGCATCGACGTCTCCCATCATCAGCGGCAGATCGACTGGCGGCGTGTTGCCGCCGACGATGTCGCCTTCGCCGTGATCAAGGCGACGGAAGGCGGCGATCATGTCGACGATGCCTTCGCCGCCAATTTGCGCGCGGCCCGCGCCGCCGGTCTTGCCGTCGGTGCCTATCATTTCTTCACCTTCTGCAGACCGGGTGCGGATCAGGCACGCAACTTCATCTCGGTGGTGCCGCACGATCAGCCTTTGCTGCCGCCGGTGGTAGACATCGAGTTCGGCGGCAATTGCCCGCAGCGGCCAACTCCCGAACAGCTGAGCGCCGAACTCTCCGCCTTCCTCGGCCCGGTCGAGGCGGCGTTCGGCAAGACGGCGATCCTCTATGTGACCGACGAGGCGGCGCAAGCCTATGCCGGGCAGCTAGCCAGCCGCCCGCGCTGGCTGCGTTCGCTGGCGCTGCGGCCGGGCCATGACAACTGGATCTACTGGCAGTATCACAACCGGGGCCGCGTCGACGGCATCAGCGGCGACGTCGACCTGAATGTTCTCCAGGGCGGACCTGCGACGCTGGCCGCATTGTTTGCCGCAGCGCCTGAAGCGACAGCGTCGGATTGATGCTATTCCCGTCCACCAAAACACCCTCGATGGCACGAAGACAGAGCGACGAAGCTTCCCCATGTGGCTATTCATATCGCAGGCGGCGCCGTGCTAAGGACGTTTGATGCCGGAGCGCCCTTCATCAACCAATGACAGCAACGCCCCGCCTGCTGCGACGGACGGCGGCGACCCCCGCCTAACATTTGTCTATGCGGAGGCGGTGCGTGGCCTCCAGCACCAGCAGGGCGTGGTTGAAAGTCTCAATACGCGCGCCGGCAATCTGATCTTCGCAACCGCGTTCGCGAGTTCTCTCCTTGGAGGCAGGGCGCTCCTGGATGGCGTGGGGCCTTGGGACTGGCTGGCGCTGACATTGCTTTTTCTTATCGGGCTGCTGGTCGCGATTATGGTGTGGCCGTATTATAACTATACGTTCCGTTTCGATCCAGAGAAGCTGCTCCAGGACTTCGTCGATCAGCACCCTCCCGCAACCCTGGACGGGATGCACCGAGCGCTTGCGCTGCGCATCAAATCCGACATGGCCAGCAATTGGCGGATCATCCAACGCCTGCGCGTCGCGCTGCAGCTTGCACTGTTTCTGTGGTTGCTGGATCTCCTGGCCTGGTTGTTCGCGATCGCCCGAATCTAGGGCTCGTGCCCTGGCGGGCCTCGTCCGACTCTATGTCTTCAGAAAAGCTTCTATCTGACTGAAGACGTTGACGAACATCGCTTCCGTCAACACGCCGGTATTGGTGTTGTAGCGCGAGCAATGATAGCTGGAAAACAGCGTGATGCCATTGGCCTGCTGCTGCCCACCATGCCGGAACGGATAGGCGGCAACGCGTTGGCCGAGCGCCCGCACGGTCGACTGGTGCGCGATCGAGCCAAGCGCCAGCACGGCGCGCAGATTTGGAAACCGCGCAATCGTCGGCACCAGGAACGTCCGGCAGGTCGCTATCTCGGCGCCAACCGGCTTGTTGTCCGGCGGCACGCAGCGCACCGCATTGGTAATCGCCGTACCGACAAGCTCCAGCCCGTCATCCGGTCGCGCTTTGAATTCGCCGCGCGCAAAGCCGTGCGCGATCAGCGTGTTGTAGAGCAGGTCGCCGGCAAAATCGCCGGTGAAGGGACGCCCCGTCCGGTTTGCCCCGCGCAGGCCCGGCGCCAGCCCGACGATCAGCAGACGCACTGCATCCTCGCCTTCCGGCGGCAAAAAGGTCGGCACCGGCGCGTTGAACCAGGACGGCTCGCGCCGCCGCCACTCGGCGATGAAGTCGTGCAACCGCGGGCAGAGCGGGCAATCGCGATCGGGTTCGGGGGAGACGACCAGGGGTGCGGTCAAGGCAACGACCGTCAATAGTCTTCCTCGTCGACTTCGGCCGGTTCGGGCCGGCGCACCGGCCGCTCCGACGGATCGCGGCCGACTTCATTCTTGAGCGTCATCAAGTCGATGAAATGATCGGCCTGGCGGCGCAGATCGTCGGAGATCATCGGCGGCTGCGAAGCCATGGTCGAGACGATCGACACCTTGCGCCCGCGCCGCTGCAGCGCCTCGACCAGCGTGCGGAAATCGCCGTCGCCCGAAAAGATGACATAATGGTCGACGACATCGGCAAGCTCGAGCGCATCGACGGTCAGCTCGATATCCATATTGCCCTTAATCTTGCGCCGGCCGGTCGAGTCGGTGAATTCCTTGGCCGGTTTGGTCACCACCTTGAAGCCGTTATAGTCGAGCCAGTCGATCAGCGGCCGTATCGAGGAGTATTCCTGATCCTCGACCAGCGCGGTGTAGTAATAAGCGCGCAGCAGATAGCCGCGTTTCTGGAAGCTCGCCAGAAGTTTGCGGTAATCGATGTCAAAGCCCAGCGCGCGCGAGGTGGCGTAGAGATTGGCACCGTCGATAAAGAGAGCGATTTTTTCACGAGGATCGAACATGGAAAATGTCCTTTTTCGAAATAAGCGGTCGTCTAAATGGGTGGCGACTATCGGCCGGTCTGATAATAGACCTGTTGGCCTTCATCGTTCGAGATAACGCCAGTTTTACGGCAATCCAAGGCACCATGCCGCACCGCAAGCAATTGTGATCGGCGCTGTGTCGTCGCAGGCGGCCCGCGTCAGAGCTGCGCACCGCCATAAAAGCTTGTATTTTGGCGGCGTTCGGGTTATGGACCGCGCCTGTTTTCCATCAAATCCAGGCATGAAAGGGGCAACTCATGGCCCGCGTAACCGTTGAAGATTGCATCGACAAGGTCGACAACCGCTTCGAGCTGGTGCTCTTGGCCGGCCACCGCGCCCGTCAGATCAGCCAGGGCGCGCAGATCACCGTACCGCGCGACAACGACAAGAACCCGGTCGTTGCGCTCCGCGAAATCGCCGAAGAGACGCTGTCGCCGGATGACCTCAAGGAAGATCTCATCCATTCGCTGCAGAAGCATGTCGAGGTCGATGAGCCGGAGGCCGATGGCGAGGCGATTGCCGACCAGACCGGCAGCGCCGTTGCGGCCACCGATGCCGACGACGCCGAGGACAACGTCACCTTCGATCGCATGACCGAAGAAGACCTGTTGGCCGGCATCGAAGGCCTGGTGCCGCCGGAAAAAAGCGACGATTATTGATCTTACCGACAACTGCCGACACTTTCGCGTCGGCAGTTTCGTGGCTATCTATGACATGCGCCGTACGCCAGTGCGGCGCATGATTCATTTCAGCATTGCGAGATCCCGCCCATGATGCGTCAGTATGAGCTTGTCGAGCGCGTGCAGCGCTACAAGCCTGACGTCAACGAGGCGCTGCTCAACAAGGCCTATGTTTACGCCATGCAGAAGCATGGCCACCAGAAACGCGCCTCCGGCGACCCGTATTTCTCGCATCCGCTCGAAGTCGCCGCCATCCTCACCGAAATGCACATGGACGAGGCGACGATCGCCGTTGCCTTGCTGCACGACACGATCGAGGACACCACGGCGACCAGGGCCGAGATCGACGAATTGTTCGGCCCGGAAATGGGCAAGCTGGTCGAGGGCCTGACCAAGCTGAAGAAGCTCGACCTCGTCTCGAAAAAGGCCGAGCAGGCGGAGAACCTGCGCAAGCTGTTGCTGGCGATCTCGGAAGACGTGCGCGTGCTTCTGGTCAAGCTCGCCGACCGCCTGCACAATATGCGCACGCTCGACCATGTGCCGGAAGCCAAGCGCCTGCGCATCGCCGAAGAGACGATGGACATCTACGCGCCGCTGGCTGGTCGCATGGGCATGCAAGGCATGCGCGAGGAGCTGGAAGAGATTGCCTTCCGCTTCATCAATCCGGAAGCCTACCGCGCCGTCACCGCACGGCTGGCCGAAATCTTCGAGCGAAACAAGGGCGTGCTGTCGGAGATCGAGAAGGCGCTCTCCACGCTGTTCGACAAATATTCGATCAAGGCCGAGGTCAAGAGCCGGCAGAAGAAGCCGTGGTCGGTATTCCGCAAGATGGAGGCCAAGGCGCTGTCGTTCGAGCAGCTGTCCGACATTTTCGGCTTCCGCGTCGTTGTCGAGACGGTCGAGGACTGTTACCGCGCGCTCGGCGCCATCCACACCACCTGGTCGATGGTTCCCGGCCGCTTCAAGGATTACATCTCGACGCCGAAGCAGAACGACTACCGCTCGATCCACACCACCATCGTCGGCCCGTCGCGCCAGCGCGTCGAATTGCAGATCCGCACCTATCAAATGAACAAGATCGCCGAATACGGCGTCGCGGCTCATTCGATCTATAAGGATACCGGTGGCAAGATGAATGGTGCCGCCCATGCGATCTCGAAGGAAACCAATGCCTATGCCTGGCTGCGGCGCACCATCGAGCAGCTTGCCGAAGGCGACAATCCCGAGGACTTCCTCGAAAACACCAAGCTGGAACTGTTTCAGGACCAGGTATTCTGCTTCACGCCGAAGGGCATGCTGATCGCGCTGCCGCGCGGCGCCACGCCGATCGACTTTGCCTATGCCGTCCACACCGACGTCGGCGACACTTGCGTCGGCGCCAAGGTCAATGGCCGCATCATGCCGCTGATGACGGAGCTGAAGAACGGCGACGAGGTCGAGATCATCCGCTCGAAGGCGCAGGTCCCGCCGGCGGCGTGGGAATCGGTGGTCGTTACCGGCAAGGCACGCTCGGCCATCCGCCGCGCCACCAAGAATGCCATTCGCAAGCAATATTCGGGTCTCGGTATCCGCATCCTGGAGCGCGCCTTCGAACGCTCTGGCAAGACCTTCACCAAGGAAAGCCTGAAGCCGGTGCTGCACCGGCTGGCGCGCAAGGACATCGAGGATGTACTGGCCGCGGTCGGCCGAGGCGAACTTGCCTCCACCGATGTCATGAAGGCGGTGTTTCCCGACTACAAGGACGAGCGTGTCACGCTGGTCGCGCCCAAGCAGCGCGAGGAGGGCTGGTCGAAGATCCGCAACGCCGCCGGCATGCTGTTCCAGATTCCGGGCCGCGCCGCACGCAAGGACAAGAACCAGCCGCGCGACGACGCGGTGCCGATCCGCGGTGTGCGCGGCGATCTGCCGGTGCGCTTCGCGCCGGAGGGGGCAGTGCCAGGCGATCGCATCGTCGGCATCGTGCAGCCGGGAACCGGTATCACCATCTATCCGATCCAGTCGCCGGCGCTGCAGGCCTTTGACGACCAGCCCGAGCGCTGGATCGACGTGCGCTGGGATATTGACGAGCGCACCAAGGAGCGGTTCCCGGCGCGCGTCTCGGTCACCGCCATCAACGCGCCGGGTTCGCTGGCCGACATTGCACAGGTAGTCGCATCCAACGACGCCAATATCCACACTCTGTCGATGGTGCGCACCGCGCCCGATTTCACCGAAATGCTGATCGATCTTGAAGTGTGGGACCTCAAGCACTTGAACCGGCTGCTGTCGCAGCTAAAGGACAATTCGAGCGTCAGCGATGCAAGGCGCGTGAATGGGTGAATAGTGAATAGTGAATGAGGGTGCTCTCACTACCCTACTACCATTTACCATGGACATGGAGTGAACGATGAACACCGATGAAGTGCTGGGCATTTTCCGCGAGGCCGGCGCCGTTCTCGAAGGGCATTTCATCCTGACGTCGGGCCTGCGCAGCCCGGTCTTCCTGCAGAAGGCGCGCGTTTTCATGCATGCCGACAAGACCGAGCGCTTGTGCAAGGCGCTCGCCGAAAAGATCCGCACTGACGTGCCCGGCAGGATCGACTACGTCGTCGGCCCGGCGATCGGCGGGCTGATCCCGGCCTATGAGACCTCGCGCCATCTTGGTGCGCCGGCGATCTGGGTCGAGCGGGAAGGGGGCGAATTCAGGCTGCGCCGTTTCGAGATCGCCAAGGGATCGCGCGTTGTCATTGTCGAGGACATCGTCACCACCGGTCTGTCGATCCGCGAGACCATCGACTGCCTGCGCGGCCTTGGCGCCGAAGTCGTTGCCGCCGCATGCATCATCGACCGCTCGGCCGGCAAGACCGATGTCGGCGTGCCGCTGATCGCGCTCGCCGAATATGAAGTTCCGGCCTATCCAGCCGACATGCTGCCGCCCGAGCTCGCCGCCATACCGGCGATCAAGCCGGGCAGCCGCAATATCTAATGCATGTCGCCCAAAAGTGTGCGGCGGTTTTGGGACAACGACATGCATAAAAACAAGTCAAGAGGCGCTGCCGTGATTGCCGGCATCGATCATTTCGTGCTGACAGTTCGTTCGGTGGACGATACCTGCGCCTTCTATCAGCGGGTGCTTGGCTTCAAGCGCCTCGACGAGCCGGACCGACCAACGGCGCTGCTGTTTGGAACGCAGAAGATCAATGTGCATCAGGTCGGGCGTACCTTCGAGCCGAAGGCCAAGGCGCCGACGCCGGGCTCCGGAGATTTCTGCTTGATTGCTGCCCAGCCGCTCGCCGAGATATGTGCCAACCTCGCCGCCAATGGTGTGGTGATAGAGGTCGGCCCGGTCGAGCGTGTCGGCGCCCGGGGCGCGATGATGTCGGTCTATTTCCGCGATCCGGACGGCAACCTCGTCGAGGTCAGCGAATATCGATCCTAAGTGACGCTCCTTAAATTCGCCGCGATCATGCCCTGTTCAGAACGGCGATACCCAGGGCTGGCGCGACCGGCCACCGAGCGGATGCCCTCGGCCTCGTTGTTCTTCGGCCAGCGCATCGCTATATCAAAGTCGTAGTTGCTTTTCGGCGACCGCAGAGCGCAGCATAGGCTGTCGCGCCTGGCTGGAAAGGCCGGTGCGAAGCCATCGATGGAACTAGGAACAGGAACAGAGTGCTTTTTCGACGGCGCAAGCCTGATGGTTTTTTCGAGCGGGTGCGTACTTATTTGTGGCCGCGCCGCTCGTTCTCGCGCTCGCTGCGGTATTTTTCCAAGCGCATCCTGCGGCTTAGGGCCACGCCGCATGCCGTGGCCGCCGGTGTTGCGGCGGGCGTATTCGCGTCGTTTTTCCCGCTTGGCTTTCACTTCATCATTGCTGCCATCCTGTGCTGGCTGATCGCCGGCAATCTGGTCGCGGCAGCACTCGGCACGGTCTTCGGCAACCCCCTGACCTTTCCGCTGCTATGGGCCGCCTCCTGGGAGGTCGGCAAGCTGATCCTGCATGAACACCTGCCGGCGCATGGCCCGCCCGCGCATCTCGGCGACATGCTGCATAATCTTTCCTTTGCGCAATTGTGGGGACCGGTGCTGAAGCCGATGACGATCGGCGCAATACCGCTCGGCCTGGTTTTCGGCCTGCTGTTTTACGGCATCACCCGCTGGGGCATGGTCACTTTCCACGAGCAGCGCCGCAAGCGGCTGGCCGAAAGAGCGGCAAAGGCTGGAAAAACCGGGCCGGAAGTTCCTGCCGAATGATTATCGGTATCGGCAGCGACCTCATCGACATCAGACGCATCGAGAAGTCGCTGGAACGCCATGGCCAGCGCTTCATCCAGCGCATCTACACCGAGATCGAACAGGCGCGCTCCGAAAACCGCGCGGCGCGTGCGGCCTCCTACGCCAAGCGTTTCGCTGCCAAGGAAGCCTGCGCCAAGGCATTGGGTACCGGTATGGCGCAGGGTGTGTTCTGGCGCGACATGGGGGTCGTCAACCTGGCCAGCGGCAAGCCGACCATGGCGCTGACCAATGGGGCGGCCGCGCGGCTGGACGAAATTCTGCCTGAAGGGCACCGCCCGGTGATCCACCTCACCATCACCGATGATTTTCCGCTCGCTCAAGCCTTTGTGATCATTGAAGCGTTGCCGGTCGAAGAAGCGCCACATTGATTGCATCTGACCACCGGCATGACGTTGCCCAGCGCGCGCCGAGACTCTATACCATCCAACGCACAATCGAGGACGACATGAGCGTGGCTGAAAAAACCCAGAAGAAATCCGGCGGACTTGGCGAAACCGTCAGCGTCATAGTCCAGGCCCTGCTGCTTGCGCTGGTCATCCGCACGCTCCTGTTCCAGCCGTTCTCGATCCCGTCCGGGTCGATGCGGCCGACTTTGCTCGAAGGCGACTATCTCTTCGTCACCAAGTGGTCCTACGGCTTCTCCCGCTATTCACTGCCGTTCGGGCCGAACATCTTTTCGGGCCGCATCTGGGGCTCAGAGCCGAAGCGCGGCGACGTGGTGGTGTTCAAGTTTCCGCCGGATCCTTCTGTCGATTATATCAAGCGCGTCGTCGGCCTGCCGGGCGACAAGATCCAGGTCAAGGATGGCCAGCTCTTCATCAACGACGTGGGCGTGCCGCGCGTCAAGGTCGGGCAAATCGACAACCGCGACATCACCGAGGAGAACGGGCCGGTCGATGTCTATCGCGAGACGCTGCCTAACGGCGTCAGCTACGACACGCTCGACCTGACGCAGGCTTCGATCGGCGACAATACCAAAGAGTTCAAGGTGCCGCCCGGTCACTATTTCATGATGGGCGACAATCGCGACAACTCGTCGGACAGCCGCTTCACCGTCGGCTTCGTGCCGGACGAGAATTTGGTCGGCCGCGCCAACCTCATTTTCTTCTCGATCGGCGGCAGCGCCAGCCCGCTCGAAATCTGGAAATGGCCGTCACTGATGCGCGCCTCGCGCCTGTTCCATTTCGTCAATTAGGGCCATGGCGGCGACGAAACGGCTGACCGCCGATGCGCTCGCCGAGGCGCTCAGGGAGCGCACCGGCCACAGTTTTGGCGACCATCAGCGCCTGCAGCGGGCGCTGACCCATGCCAGCGCTCGCGGCAGTCACGCCGGCATCGACTACGAACGTTTCGAATTCCTGGGCGACCGCGTTCTCGGCCTTGTCGTTGCCGATATGCTGCTGGCGGCATTTCCCGACGCCGCCGAGGGTGAGCTGTCGCTGAGATTGAACGCTCTGGTCAACGCTGAAGCCTTGGCGGAAATTGCCGAGGAGATCGGCCTGCCGGAACTTATTCGCGCCGGTTCGGACGTACGCGGCCTCGACGGGCGCAAGCGCGTCAATCTGCGCGCCGATGCATTGGAATCGCTGATCGCCGTGCTCTATCTCGACGGAGGGTTGGAAGCGGCCCGTGCCTTCATCCACAGATACTGGCAGCCGCGCTCGCAAGCCATTGACGCCGCCCGTCGCGATGCGAAAACCGAACTCCAGGAATGGGCGCATCAGGCGGCAGGCGCAGTGCCGGTTTACATAATCGACAGCCGCGAGGGACCGGACCACGATCCGCTGTTCACCGTCAGTGTCAAGGTTGGCGCCTATCCGCCGGCGACCGGCAGCGGGCGCTCCAAGCGCGAGGCGGAGCAGGCTGCAGCCGCGGCACTTCTGCAGCGGGAAGGCGTCTGGCTCGATCAAGGGAGTGCCGCATGACCGCCACCGAAGCTCCGGCAACAGAAGCTCCCGCTACCCGCTCCGGCTTCGTCGCGCTGATCGGCGCGCCCAATGCGGGGAAATCGACGCTGGTCAACCAATTGGTCGGCGCCAAGGTGTCGATCGTGACGCACAAGGTGCAGACCACGCGCGCTATCGTGCGCGGCATTGCCACCCACAACAACGCGCAGATCGTCTTCGTCGACACGCCGGGCATATTCAAGCCGAAGCGCCGGCTGGACACCGCGATGGTGACCACAGCGTGGGGCGGTGCCAAGGACGCCGATATCGTGCTTCTCTTGATCGATGCCGAGCGCGGCATCCGGGGCGATGCCGACGCTATCCTCGATCGGCTGAAGGATGTCCGACAGCCGATGGTGTTGATCCTCAACAAGGTCGATCGGGTCAAGCACGAGACGTTGCTGGCATTGTCGGCGGCAGCCAACGAAAGGGTGCCGTTCAAGCGCACCTTCATGGTTTCGGCGCTGACCGGGTCCGGCTGCAAGGACCTGCTCGACTATCTCGCCGAGACCTTGCCGGCCGGCCCCTGGTACTATCCGGAGGACCAGATCTCCGACCTGCCGATGCGCCAGCTTGCGGCCGAGATCACCCGCGAAAAGCTCTATCTCAGGCTGCATCAGGAACTGCCTTATTCCTCCCACATCGAGACCGAGAAATGGGAAGAGAAGAAGGACGGCTCGGTGCGCATCGACCAGACAATCTATGTCGAGCGTGACAGCCAGAAGAAGATCGTGCTCGGCCATAAGGGCGAGACGATCCGCGCCATCGGCCAGGCCGCGCGCATGGAAATCGCAGGCATACTCGAGCAGAAGGTGCACCTCTTCCTGTTCGTCAAGGTGCGCGAGAACTGGGGCGACGATCCCGAGCGCTACCGCGAAATGGGGCTCGAATTTCCGCACTGAGCCTGTTTGGGCGATCCGCAGAGCGGCCTGTTGGCCGCCTCAGGATTCTGAGCGGTCGCCGGGCTGCCCGCTTGGTCGACTTTGCATTTTGAACAACGGCCGAGTCATTCCGGGAGGCCATGCGTCGACCACGTCGTCGACCCGTTCCTCATTGGTACCGGCGCGACGGGAAATCCTGAGCGGGTTCTGAGAAATTTCCGATATTTCATGCAAACAGGCCAGCTGGGACGGCTGGAACACCTGCCGATAATGCGATCGTGCATGGTTACCGTTTGTCGTCTCTCCGTCATACACCCTGCCTATAGGCTGTGCGAAAGACCCGCTTCCGAGCAAACCGGAACCGGCAGGCAAACAGCCAGATCAGGACATGACCGGGACTTGGAATCGCATCGACCCCATCCGTCAGATCGAGTTTGCAAACGCCGTCGCTGTTGAGATCGAGCGCGTGCTGGCGCGGCAAGGCAAGGTGACGAACAGCGATGCGGTCGTTGCAGCGGGCAGGGTCGCCGGCGCCGTTGCCGCCGCCGTCGCTTTGCTTGCGCCGACCGACATCAGTGCGATCGACACCATGCAGGAAAGATTACCCGGCATGGCGTCGCGTTTCGTGCGGATATTGGCAGCCGAAGCTGCGGAACGCCGTGCCCGGACGCATCTGTCGACGGCGCACGAAGGCCAAGGGGCAGACATCCAACGCCTGGCCGGAACGGGCGACCTCGACTCGATGCGGGTCGAGGACTGGGCCGGTCGCGTCGCCGGGTCGACGTTCCTGCAGCAAAATCTCGGCATATCGCGCTCGACCCTGCATCGCTGGCAGCGGAGCGGCACGGTCGTTGCGTTGCGCACCGGTGGCCGCAAACATGTATTTCCCCTGGCCCAGTTCATCGATGGCAGGCCGGCGCCGGGTATCAAGGAAGTGTTATCCGCGATGCCCGATCCACGGCATGCCTGGTCGTGGCTGATCGGCCCCACGCCCGGCCTCGCCGGACGTATTCCCATTGAAATGCTCAAACGGGATCTGGTGGCGGAAGTCGTTCTTGCCGCACAGAACGCAGCGATGGCGAAGTCGGCTTGATCTCGCTGCCAACGTTAGAAGTCTATTCCAAAAAAAGAACACGTAGAAGAAATGTATGTCGGATTACGATCGGTTTTACGGCTAATGGCATAAGTATATTTTTGTGCAATTGTGACAGTGTCTCGTTTGTGCCGGCGGGAAATGTGAAGAAAATATGAAGTGATATTTGTGAAACATGGAGTTATTCTGTTATGCAAACATTGATTATTTTTGGAATAGTCATTGAGACTGGAATGCGGATGAGTATGTTCGCCGCCTGAAGAGGGGGTGCGGTGCGCGCCTTTTTCGACGTGGGTGAGGCGTTCAGCCGTTCAACCCATGAATCCAAAGCCATTTTTAACTTTGACTGGAGAGGTCAGAAAATGAATATCAAGAGCCTTCTTCTCGGCTCAGCCGCGGCATTCGTCGCGGTCTCCGGTGCGCGCGCCGCCGACGCTGTTGTGGTCGCCGAGCCGGAACCCGCCGAATACGTCAAGATTTGCGACGTCTACGGCGCCGGCTACTTCTACATTCCCGGCACCGAGACCTGCCTGCGCATCGGCGGCTATGTCCGCTATGACGCCAGCTTCGGCGACGCCGGCCGCGTTTTCGATGGCGCGACGACACATGACCTTTTGGACGGTGACGAGCAGCAGACCTGGAACAAGAATGCCCGCTTCAATCTGAAGACGTGGACCGGCCAGGAGACCGAGCTCGGCACGTTGAAGACCTATACCGAGACCCGTTTCAACTTCGGCAACACCAAACACACCGTGAGCGGTGTTGATTTCAGCGTGCAGGACAACAAGGCGGTTACCCTGAACTTCGCCTGGATCCAGCTTGGAGGTTTCCGCGTCGGTAAGGATGAAACTGTCTATGATTCGTTCATCGGTTACGCCGGCAACGTCGTCCAGGACACTATCATTCCTTACGGCACCAAGGACACCAACCTGATCAGTTACTATTTCGACGGCGGTAATGGCTTTACGGCAGTCGCCTCGGTCGAAACGGGCTCCGGCGCTGACCAGTCGATCGACAGCTACGTTCCGTTTGTCGTCGGCGGCGTGAAATACAAGGGCGACTGGGGTGCGATCATTGCGGTCGGCGCCTATAACAGCACGTCGGAAGAATGGGCCGGCAAAGCTCGCCTCGACGTCAAGCCGGTTACTGACCTGACCCTGTTCGTTATGGCGGGCTACGGCAGCGACGACAACGTCGCGAAGAACTTCTACAAGCCGTGGACTGGCAACTTTGCCGTCTGGGGCGGCGGCAGCTATGCCGTCAACAAGAAGACCTCTTTGAACGCCCAGGTCTCCTATACCGACGACCAAGACTTCGCCGTTGCGGCCCACGTCGCCTACACCATCGTTCCTGGTTACACGATCACCGCCGAAGTCGATTATTACGACAATTTCGATGCCGACGATGCCGACGCAATCGGCGGCATCTTCCGCTTCCAGCGCTCGTTCTGATCAAACGACGATCTCGCAAAAAACGGCCTAGCGATACGCTACGGGCCGTTTTGGTTTGGCGGCGGATACGTCGCTCATCTTGATTTCGCCATCCAACCGGTGACAAGCTCTCGTCATGGAATGGCGCGACGAGGGAATCATTCTCGGCACCCGCAAGCATGGCGAAACCAGCGCCATTCTCGAGGTGATGACGCGCGCGCATGGCCGCCATCTCGGTCTCGTGCGCGGCGGCCGTTCGCGCAAACAGCAGCCTGTCTTGCAGCCCGGCAATCGCGTCGACCTGTTGTGGCGGGCGCGGCTCGACGAGCATCTCGGCACCTTCCAGGTCGAGGCCATCGAGATGAACGCCGCCCGGCTGATGGACAGCGCCGTTGCCGTCTACGGCCTGCAGACGATGGCCGCGCATTTGCGTCTTCTGCCTGAGCGTGACGCCCATGGCGGCCTTTACGAGACGCTTGCGGTGATGATCGCTCATCTCGACGATGCCGATGCCGCCGGCGAGCTGGTGGCCCGCTTCGAGCTGCTGGTACTCGACGAACTCGGTTTCGGCCTCGATCTCAGCCAGTGTGCGGCGACCGGCACCAGGCAGGACCTTGCCTATGTCTCGCCGAAATCCGGCCGCGCCGTGTCGCGGGCGGCGGGCGCGCCGTGGCGCGACAAGATGCTGGCGCTGCCTGCCTTCCTGCAGCGCGGCTCCGGGCTGCGCGCCGATCCGGCGGCGATCGAGGACGCCTTCCGGCTGACCGGCTTCTTTTTGACCCGCCATGTCTACGAACCGCGCGGCATCGAGCCTCCCGGCGCCCGCGCCGGGTTTCTCGCCGCCTTGCGCAGGCATCATTCACCCGGCCGTGAATCCGGCAAGGCAAGCGCCGGGGAAGCCGCCACCGGGGAAACCACCAGATGAGCGAAGTTGAACCTGATCCCGAAAACGTTTCGCCGCTCGGCCTTGGCACCATTTCGCAGGTGGGCGAGGCCTATGCGACGGCCAAGTTCAAAGTGAATTTGACTGGCCGATCACGCCAAGGACGGGCGAGGTGGTGTGCGAGGGCAAAGTGGTGCACAAGGGCCGCACGCTGACCGTTTCGGAAGCGGCGCTGAAGGACGCCAACGGCAAGCTGCTGGCTTTCGGCACCGAAACATGCTCGATCTTTCCGGCCAATCTGGCGGCACGTCGAATGGACCGGCCGTTTGGCCGCCGCATTTGAATGTCACTGAACATTGAATGTCAGTGACAACTGGCCTGGTTTGGGGGAACCGCCATGTTTGAAAGCCTGATTGGCCTCGTCGCCATAATCGTGCTGTTCGTCATCATTTCACGCCAGCAGAGCCGCATCGGCCTGATCGAGCGCGAGCTTGGCGCGTTGCGCAGCCTCGTGCTCTCGGGCGCGCCTGTCCTGCCGCCGCAAGCCAAGGAACCGGCTGCAAACGACAGCAAACCGGCGGATGCCGCAGCCCCAGTTACGGTTGCTGCCGACATTGCCTCATCGCCAACGACCGCAGCGGTCGTGTCAGCTACAGAGGCCGATGCCGATACAACGGCGCCGTCCGCGCCGGAGTCGGCGCAACCGGCGGCAGCGGCGAAGGCAGCTCGCCAGTCCGACGTCGAAACGGCGCTCGGTACCCGCTGGGCGGTCTGGGTCGGCGGCATCGCGCTGGCGCTGGGTGGCTTGTTTCTGATCCGCTACACCATCGAGGCCGGCATTTTCGGGCCACGCGTGCGGCTTGTCATGGCGGCGGCACTCGGGCTGGTGCTGGTCGCCGGCGGCGAGTTCATCCGGCGCACCGGCTTCAGGGTGCCGGTGCAAGGTGCCGCCGGTGCCTATATCCCGGCGATCCTGACGGCGGCCGGCGCTTTCATCCTGTTCGGTACCGTCTACGCCGCGTACAGCGTTTACGGCTTCATCGGCCCGACGCTCGCTTTCACGCTGCTCGGCGCCATCGGGGTGGCGACGATCGCGGCAAGCCTGGTCCACGGTCAGGCGCTGGCCGGCGTCGGCCTGCTCGGTGCCATGGTGACGCCGCTGCTGGTCGCCTCGCAGGCGCCCAATCCGTGGGCGCTGTTCGGCTATCTGGCGATCGTGCTCGCCGCCACCTGCGTCATTGCCCGCATCCGCGACTGGAGGCTTTTGATGGCCGCAGCCTTCGTCGCCACGGGCATCTGGACCATCTTCTACATGACCGACGCGCCGGGGGCGAACCTTGCCGTCATCCTCTTTATCGACGCGGTGACACTGGCCGTGCTCGCCTTCGTCTGGCTTGGCCGCCGCGACGAAGCGGTCGCCGGCAGCGGCTTCGACTGGCCGTCGATCGCGCCGGGCTTCTTTGTCGGCCTTTCGGCGCTGGCCCTGTTTGTCGATCCGGCCTTCGCCGCCATCCGCGGTGCATTGCCGGGGGCCGCCCTTGTCGCAGCCCTGGTGGCGGTGGCGCTCTACCGGCCGCGGGCGCTTGCACTGCTGCACGCCGCCGGGCTGGCGACGGTACTGGTCTATCTCGGCATCATTCCGCCGACCACGATCGCTTCTGATTTTTCGGGTGGCGCTCTCGGCGTCGACGGCATGCCGGTTGTGGCGTCCGATGCCTTGATGTTCAGGGTCGGCATCGCGCTCAGCCTGGTCTTCATCGGCGCCGGCTTTTGGGCGGCGCGCCGTTTTGCGGCCTCTGGCTGGCTGCGCGCCGCCGCATGGGCGGCCTGGAGCGCTGTCGCGCCACTGGTCATCCTGCTGGCGCTCTGGTCTGCCTTCGGCAATCTCGACCGTGACCTTGCTTATGCGGCGGTCGCAGCCGTTTTGGTCGGCGTCTTCGTCGCCGGCGGCGAATGGATAGCGCGCGGCGAAGCGCCGCCGCTGACCGGCGGCGCTGCCGTCTCCTTCGCGCTCGGCGGCGCGGCGATTGCCGGCTTGCTGATGCTGCACATGGCCTTCGGTTCAGGCTGGACAACCATCCTGCTCGGAGCAGCCGCCGTCGTGCCAGCGCTGGCGACGCGCTGGCGCAGCTATCCGGTGCTTGGCTGGATTTCCGTTGGCGCGGTGATTGCAGTGCTCGGCCGCGCTGCCTTCGACCCGACCATCGTCGGTGCCGAGTTCCTGTCGAAGACGCCGGTGTTCAACTGGCTGCTGCTTGGATATGGCGTGCCGGCGCTCGCCTTCGGCTTTGCCGCCTGGCAACTCGCCCGCACCACCAATGGCCGGCCGCGCCTCGCCATGGAGGCCGGCGCCGCGCTGTTTGCTCTGCTCGCCGTTGCCATGCTGGTGCGCCATGCCATGCATGGCGGCGTCATCGATACGGCTGCTGCGACGCTTGCCGAACAGACGATCTACACGCTGATCGCCATCGGTGCCGGTGCCATCCTGGTCGCCATCGACATGCGCTCGCCAAGTTCGGTGCTGCGCTACGGCTCGATTGCAGCGGGCGTGGTCTCGGTCGCCTTCATCGTCCTCCAGCATTTTCTGGTGCTGAACCCCTTGCTGACGGACGAATCGACCGGCAGCATTCCGGTGTTCAACCTTCTGTTGCTCGCCTACCTCTTGCCGGCAGTCGCGACAGGCGCACTGGCGCTCTATACCCGCGACAAGCGGCCGAAATGGTATGCGGCCATGCTGGCGGTCATGGCGGCGGTGCTCGCCTTCGCCTATGCGACTCTGTCGGTCAGGAGGCTGTTCAAGGGTGAGTTCATCGGCCTGTGGAGCGGCCTCGGCCAACTCGAGACCTATACCTATTCGGCGCTCTGGCTGGTCATCGGCGTGGTGCTGCTCACCGCCGGTGTCTGGCTGAGGTCGCAGGTGCTGCGCATTGCGTCGGCGGCGCTGATCTCGGTCGCCGTGCTTAAGGTCTTCGTCTTCGACATGTCGGAGCTGGAAGGTGTGTTGCGGGCGCTGTCCTTCATCGGCCTCGGCGCGGTGCTCATCGGCATCGGCTTGTTTTATCAGCGGCTGCTGACAAGGGCCGCGAGGGAGGCCTAAGGGATCAGGGAGATCGCTGGAGTCACCGGCCTTCTTCAATTTTCCAAGGATGCAGAAAAGGCGCTGTCGCCGAAGCTGCCAATCTCCCCACTTGTGGGGGAGATGCCCGGCAGGGCAGAGGGGGGCGAAGGAACGCGGCCTCCAAGGCGAACAGGGCGAAGCGAATTCGCATTTTTTGCCGGTCGCAATGTATTTTGTTCTTGCTTTGTGCCGGCAGCTATGGTATTAGTTTGGGTATGGTGCCAATTGGCTCCAACGACCCGCCCGCCGAGGCGGGTTTTTTGTGTGTGCCGAGCATGATCGACAGCTCGGAGGTGCAAGTCCTCTACCCAGCCTGATGGCGGCGAAGGGTTATCGAAGCACAAGGGCGTCGTCGTGAGGCGGGGTCTGAAGGAAGTGTGGAGCAAAACCGCGACCCGATGGACAAGAACCGGATATGAGGCCTACCCGGCCGGACGAGCGGGCAACTGACCGCGAAGTCCAAGGTCATCCAGCCCCACCCTCTGTCCTGCCGGACATCTCCCCCACTTGCGGGGAGATCGCTGTCATTACTGCCTTCGCCAATTTTCCAGGGATGCAGAAAAGGCGCTGTCGCCGAAACCGCCAATCTCCCCCTTGCGGCGGCAGGCCAGAGGGTGTGCGAAGGAACTCGACGGCTCGATTCTGGATCGCTGCGCCTTCCGGCACGTGCCAAGGCGGGATATCGGGTCTTTGTCGCGTCGCTCGCGATGGGAGGGACTCTGTTTGCCTCTCAATCCTGCCGGGAATAAACCTGCCACTGGCAGCGTTATTCAGATGCTTGGGTGACCGGGGCGGCGGACCGCTTCGCGCTGGCCGCTTGCGCCGCGCCGCGAAGGCGCGTTCAATCACCACGGACAGGGGCTCCAGAACCAGCGGTCATGGACGAAAAGAAGGCAGCAATCCTTGGTGAAATACCGCGTCTGCGCCGCTATGCACGCTCGCTGTTGCGCGACCGCGATTCCGCCGACGATCTCGTCCAGGATTGTCTCGAGCGGGCACTTGTGCGGCTCGACAATTGGCAGACAGGAGAAAGCCCCAGGAGATGGCTGTTTACGATCATGCATCATTTATTCATCGACCAGATGCGCAAGGTGAACCGGCGCGGCGAGGCAGCGATGCTGCCGCTCGAGGCGAGCGAGGCGCAGGCAGCACCCGCCGAGCAGGTCGAGAGCATCGCCTCGCGCGAGATCGTCGAGGCTCTGCAGGCGATCAGCCCAGACCGGCGCGCGGCCCTTGTGATGGTCGCCATCGAAGGGTTTTCCTATGCCGAAGCCGCCAACATCCTTGGGGTTCCCGCCGGCACTTTGATGTCGCGCATCGCGCGCGGGCGTGAGGAGTTGCGCGGGCTTTTGGACGACACCGCGCGCCGCCGCTCGATAAGGATCGTCGAGAAATGAGCCGGCGCGATTTCTCCGAACGCGACATCCACATGGCTCTCGATGGCGAGTTGCCGGGCGACGAGCGGACGGCCTATGAGGCATGGCTCGAGGCCAATGCCGAGATGAAGGCCAAGAGCGCACGCTACGCCGCCGACCGGGCAGCATTGCGCGCAGCCTTTAACGGCGTGCTGGACGAACCCGTCCCGGTGCGGCTGAGCAAGGTGGTGCTTGGCGAGGCGCCGGTGGTCAGAGCGTCGCCGTCGCGCTCGCGTTGGTGGCTTGCGGCCGCCGCTGCCGCCATGCTGGTGATTGGCGGTGTTGGCGGCTATCTTGCCGGCATCGGCGGCCTCGGCCTGGAAAATACGGCCGAGGACCAGCTTGCCGAAGAGGCGATTGCCGCCCACGTCATCTATGCGGCTGAAAAGCGGCATGCTGTGGAAGTGCCGGCAAGCGACAAGGATCATTTGCAGAACTGGCTGTCTAACCAGGTAGGTTTGAAGCTGGTCGCGCCAGATCTGGCGGCGCAGGGATTCCAACTG
Organism: Mesorhizobium sp. M0522; assembly: GCF_040321085.1. Lineage (NCBI taxonomy): Bacteria > Pseudomonadati > Pseudomonadota > Alphaproteobacteria > Hyphomicrobiales > Phyllobacteriaceae > Mesorhizobium > Mesorhizobium sp. M0522. Next base: position 70,156 of record NZ_JAMYQW010000007.1, on the reverse strand, counting down.
GTCGGTGGCCGGCTGCTGCCTGCCGGCCAGGGCAAGGCCGCGATGCTGCTTTACGAGGACGACAAGGGCGAGCGCATATCGCTCTTCGTAATCGCCGAATCGGCAGCCAAGGCCAAGGGCACTTATGGGGAGGAAGATGGTCCTGAGGCCGTCTACTGGCTGGACAAGGGTTATGGCTGCGCCGTCGTCGGCTCGCTGCCGCGCGAGCAACTGGCCGCGGTGGCCAAGAGCGCCTATGGCCAGCTGCTAGCAGGCTTGCAAAGCTGAGCAGGCTCTCGTTTTTTCCGGAGCCGCGCCGATGCCGAAACACGGAGGTCGTTCAAAGCCTTTGCGCGACCTGCCTGCCTTAAAAACTGTCACAATTCGGCCCTAATCGAGGTGCGATAGCGCTTGCTGAATGCTGGCATTTCGGCTGGTGTGACCGATGTTTAGACTAGGCCCTTTTCCACAACCCAATCGAGGTTTTCTGAGCCCGCATGCCTGCCGAGATTCGCAAGGCCCGCGCGTCCGACGTCGATGACCTCGCCGCCATCGAAAAAGCTGTTTTCTCGAGCGACCGCATTTCTCGCCGCTCCTTTCGCCAACTGATCGAACGCGACACCGCCGAACTGCTGGTTGGCGAGAACGATGGCCACGTCGCCGGCTATGCGGTCGTGCTGTTTCGCAAGGGCAGCGGCGTCGCACGACTCTATTCGATCGCCGTCGGTCCATTTTTCGGCGGCCGCGGCGTTGGCCGCCTGCTGCTGGAAGAGGCCGAGGCCGCCGCTTTCGAGCACGGCCGCATGATGCTTCGTTTGGAAGTCCGCGAAGACAATCCGCGCGCCATCCAGATTTACGAGCAGAGCGGCTACCGCAAGATCGGCCGTGAACCGGACTATTACGAGGACGGCGCCACGGCGCTGCGCTATGAGAAGACCTTGCGCGGCGACATTCCGGTCGCCACCGAAGTGCCGTTTTATCAGCAGACTTGCGAATTCACCTGCGGACCATGCTGCCTGATGATGGCGATGGCTAACTTCGACCCCGGATTCGTGCCGGATCCGGTGATGGAAATCCGGCTGTGGCGTGAGGCGACGACCGTTTTCATGATGTCGGGGCCGGGCGGCTGCGAACCGTTCGGGCTGGCCGTCGCCGGTTATGAGAGCGGGCTTGCTGCTGAGATCTATGTCTCCTTCTACGGCGCGCTGTTCCTGCAGTCGGTGCGCAGCGAGGACAAGCGCCGGGTGATGGAGCTGGCGCAGGTCGACTTTCGCCGCCGCGCGGAACTTTACGGCATCCCGGTGAATTACCGTTCATTCGGGCTTGACGACATTCGCACCGCGATCGCAGAGGGAAAACTGGTGCTGGTCCTGATCAGCGGCTTCCTGATGTTCGGCAAGAAGGTTCCGCACTGGGTATTGGCCATCGGTGACGACGGCGATCATATCCTGATCCACGACCCTTGGGTCGAGGACGAGCGGCAGGAGACGATCCTCGATGCTGCCAACATTCCCGTGCCTTACGGCATCTTCATGAACATGGCGCAATTCGGCCGCGACGGATTGCGCGCCGCCATCACTCTCGGAAAGCGCGACAGCCAATGACCTGGGTCATCCTTACCGGCCGGCAGAACGATCTCGACCAGGTGGCGACGCCGCACAAGATCATCACCAATCGCGACTACCTTGCCCATCCGGCACTGTTTCGCGGTCAGCGGCCGAAGGTCATCAACCTGTCGAACAATTATGGCTACCAGAGCCGCGGCTATTACGCGTCGCTGCTTGCCGGTTCGCGCGGCCATAAGGTCATCCCGACGGTCGAAACGATGATCGACCTGTCAGAACGCAAGCTCTATGAGCACGCGTTGCCGGAACTCGAACTCGCACTCAACAAGTGCCGCAAGGACCTGGGTGGCGCTTTTCCGCAGAAGGTCTGCATCTTCTTCGGCATCGGACCATCCAGGATCTGGGACCGCTTTGCAAAACTTCTGTTCGACTGGTTCCGTGCCCCGGCGCTCGAGGTCCACGTCAGGGACAGCGCCGAATGGGCCTCGATCCGCAAGATTGGCTTCCATCCGCTGGCCAGGATGACCGAGGACGAGGAAACGCACTTTCTCCAATGCCTGGACACCTACACCAACCGCGAGTGGCGCGACACCAAGGGCCGCACGCCGGCGCGCTACACTTTCGCCACGCTGGTCGATCCGCATGAGGAACTGCCGCCGTCGGAGATTTCGTCGCTGCGCCACTGGGCCAAGATCGCTGAAAAGATGGGCGTCGAAATCGAGCCGATCACCAAGCGGGATCTGGCCAAGCTCGCCAACTACGACGCGCTGTTCATCCGCGAGACCACCTCGATCTCCAATCATACCTACCGCTTTGCCCGCCGCGCCCAGCAGGAAGGCATGCCGGTCATCGACGATCCGCTGTCGATGATCCGCTGCACCAACAAGGTCTATCTCAACGAGCTGATGACCTACAACAAGGTACCGGTGCCGCCGACGGTGATGCTAGCCGGCCCTTCGGACCTGGAACTTGCGGCACAGACGCTGGGCTTCCCGCTGGTGCTGAAGATCCCGGACTCCTCGTTTTCGCGCGGCGTCAAGAAATGCGGCACCTTCGAAGAGTTGAAGACGCTCGCAACCGAATGGCTGGAGGATTCCGACCTCCTGATCGCGCAAAAATTCATTCCGACGGAATATGACTGGCGCGTCGGTGTCCTCGGCGGCCAGCCCTTGTTCGCCGTCCATTATCTGATGGCCAAGAAACATTGGCAGATCGTCAATCATAAGGCCAACGGCAAGCCCGACCAGGGCGGCATCAAGACCTTCACCCTGAAGGAAGCACCGGCCCATGTCGTCGAGACGGCGGTGAGCGCGGCGCGCTGCATTGGCGACGGCCTCTACGGCGTCGACCTCAAGGAAACCAGGGACGGCGTCTTCGTCATCGAGGTCAATGACAACCCCAACCTCGACCACGGCTGGGAAGACTCCGGCGAAAAAGACGAGGTCTGGGTGCGGCTGACGCAGTGGTTCCTGGAGCGGCTGGACCGGCCGGGGCGATAATATCCGAACTGAGGGGAAAAAGATGCTGTTCTTCGTAACCGAGGATTTTCGCGGCTGCGACCGCAAGGAGATCTACCGCCGTTTCCGCGACCAGGGCCGCCTGAAGCCGGACGCGCTTCTCGTGCACCACAGCTGGATCGCAGCGGATATGAGCCGCTGCTTCCTGCTGGTGGAGGCCGATGACGTCACGCTCCTGCAGCGGTGGGTCATCGAATGGGCGGATCTGGTCGAATTCGAGATCGTTCCCGTGGCGACGAACAAGGATATGGTGGAGGCATTGAGCGGACATCTCTGACCCGTTGGGAACCTCCTGGTTCGCCACACCTGAATGCCGCCTTCTCCCATCAAGGAATTAAGACGCGGATCGAGCGTCATCTCAAGGAGATCTAAGCCGGTTGACCGCGCTTCCGTGATACTGTCGCACTTAGCCGGATTGCCGGATCGTCGCGCTCGACTTCAGCAGCCGATTAATGTCCGACGCCTTTGACGGCACCCCGATCAAATAGCCCTGGGCCTCGACACAACCCTCCTTTTGCAGGAATTCAAGCTGCGCTTCGGTCTCGACACCTTCCGCGGTGACGGTGATGCCCAGCTGTGTGCCAAGCCCGATGATGGTGCGCACGATCGCCGCGGTATCGCGACTGTCGATGTCACGGGTGAAAGAGCGATCGATCTTGATCTTGTCGACGGGAAAGCGCCTGAGGTAGCCCAGCGACGAATAGCCGGTGCCGAAATCGTCCAGCGCGATGCGGACGCCTAGATCGCGTAGCTGCCTGAGTGTCTTGAGCACCAGATCGCTCTCGTCCATCAGCACCGTTTCGGTGATTTCCAGTTCAAGCCGGTTGGCCGGCACGCCCGAGAACGCCAGTGCCGAGATAACGCTGCGGGCAAAGGTACCGCTTTTGATCTGCACGGCGGAGACATTGACTGCGATCCGCCAAGCCGCCCAGCCTGCCGCGGTCGTGCAGGCTTTTCGCAGCGCCCATTCTCCAAGCGGCACGATCAGCCCGGTCTCCTCGGCGGCCGGAATGAAGTCGTCCGGCCGTACCAGGCCGCGCACCGGCGAACGCCAGCGCATCAAGGCTTCGGCACCGACGATTTCGCCGGAGGCGATGTTCATGATCGGCTGGAAATCCAGCTCGAATTCCCGGCGCGACAGCGCTGCCCTGAGATCGATTTCGAGCGCCCGGCGTGCCCGCACCATCGCGTCCATGGCTGGTTCGAAGAAGCGGTACAGGTTGCGTCCTTCGCTCTTTGCCCGATAGAGCGCCATATCGGCATTTTTCAGCAAAGTGTCGGCGTCCTTGCCGTCATTCGGAAACAGCGCGATGCCGAGACTGATGCCGACACGCATGTCGTGTCTTTTGTCGCGAAACGGCTTTCCGATGATCTCGACGATGCGTTTGGCCAGCTTTTCCGCGTCGCCCGGGCTTTTGAGATTGAACTGGATGATGACGAATTCGTCGCCGCCGAAGCGGGCGACAACGTCCGTTTCATTGCGCAGGCACCGTTGCAGCCGTTCGGCCACGCATTTCAGCAGCCAGTCGCCGGCGGGGTGGCCCCAGCTATCGTTGACCGCCTTGAAGTGATCGAGGTCGAGCGAGAATATCGCCAGCGATCCGTCTCTCGTCTCACTCAGGGCTTGGTCGAGCCGTTCGCGAAGCATCGAGCGATTGGGCAGGTTGGTCAGTGTGTCGTGGTGCGCAAGATGGGTCATGCGCTCTTCCACGCGCCTGCGCTCGGTGACGTCGTCGAACGTCGCGACCCAGCCGCCGCCGCTCATCGGCCGGCGCGCAACCAGCAGCGTTCTGCCGTCAGCGAGATGGCGATGCGTTACGTGTGTTTTCCCCGCCCGCAGGCAGGCTTCGATTTGCGAGATTTCGCTGTCGGGGTCGAGCTTTGTATAAATGCCCAGTTCCAGCAGCCGCTTGAACGCATCATGGTGACTCATGCCAAGTGGGAAGTCGGCCGGCCTGACATGATAAAGTTCCAGGAAACGTTCGTTGCGCACGATCAGCTTGCCATCCGCATCGTACATCAAAAGGCCTTGCGACATGTTGGCAAGTGCCGCGTCGAAACGGCGGTGCTGCTCCTTCAACTCCTGCTCGGCGCGCCGTTGCTCGGTGATGTCCTCGTAGATCGATACCCAACCGCCTGACGCCAGCGGCCGGTGCGAAATGTTGACGATACGCCCGTCTGCAAGCGTTTCCTCATAGGTGGAAGGTTTTGCCTGGTCGATATAGGGCTTGCGGATGGCATAGAGTTGCTCAGCGCTTTGCGAGGCGATGCCGATATCCACGCTGTGCTGGAGGATGTCGAAAAACCGGATGCCGGGCCGCACCACTTCGGCGTCGAGGCGAAAGATGCTGATGTAGTTCCTGTTGCAGATGATCATCCGTTCATCGGCATCGAACATGCACAGGCCATGCGACATGTTCTCGACCGCTGCCGAAAAACGCTCGTTCTGTTCGCGCAGCTCGTCTTCAATAGGTTGCGGCTGACCAACGCCTTTGGCCCTCCGTCGGCGGACGGACGAACCAGCCTTGATACCGGCAACGGGCATGAGGCAAGCCTATGGACCATGGTTAACCATGGCACTGTTGTCCCTGCCGGTTAATTTACCGTTTTCAGCCGGCTGGAACGGCAGTCTGGCGTCGCGACTTTTCGATCGCCGCAAAGCGTTTGAGAAAGGCATTCTGCGCCCAAGTCACCGAGCGCGGCGTGACGTCGAAGCGCTCGGCATTGAAGCCGCGCGGCCTGCCGAAGAACTCCGTCGCCTCTGCCGTCGAAAAACCCGCAAGCAGCGTTGCTTCGAAATAAGCGGCGATCTGATCCGCTCGCTTGATCTCCTTGCGCAGTCCCGCGTCGAGTTCGGCCGGCAGTGAAAAGCGCAGATGGATGGCGCGCTGCAGCCTGATCTCGCAATCCCTGTAGCTGCCGCCCATCACGGATTTGAACGGCGAGATCATGTCGCCGATGACATATTCCGGCGCGTCGTGCAGGAGCGCCGCCAACCGCGCGTCGGCGTCGGCATCCGGCATCAGCTCGCCGACAAGCGTTTCGACCAGCAGCGAATGCTGGGCGACAGAAAAGGCGTGCTCGCCTCTGGTCTGGCCGTTCCAGCGTGCGACGCGGGCAAGGCCATGGGCAATATCGGAGATCTCGATGTCGAGCGGTGAGGGATCGAGCAGGTCGAGCCGGCGGCCGGACAGCATACGCTGCCAGGCGCGTGGCGGCGCCCCGGCGCGATCGGCCGCCATCAGGCGTCCTCCGCGCCGACGGCTTCCTGCGGAAAGCTGAATTTCGCCCAGGACGGGATAGCGAGCGACACGGCGACGTCGTCAGCCAGGATCGGCAGGCCGGCCTCGAACGCTGCCTTGACCCGGTCGATGCGGGCAATGGCGAGGCCTGTCGTGCCCGCGGTCGAGCCAAGCGTGCCGACCGGTCGCCCCTCCACGGTCAACTCTGCGCCCGAAGCGGGCAGGGAGCGTTCGGCCGAGACGATCAACACCCGACGCCTGGCAGTGCCGCGATGCTGCATGCGCGAGACGACCTCCTGGCCGACGTAGCAGCCTTTCTTGAAGCCGACACCGCCGATCTCGTCGAGCAACACGTCATGCGGAAAAGCGTCGCCGAGCTGGTAGTCCGCACCGCTTTCGGCAATGCCATGGGCGATGCGAAAGGCTTGCCATGCGGCAAGGTCGCCGCCATCTGCGGTGTCATCGTAGAAGCGCTTGACGGCAGTATCGACAAACCGCGCATCGGCAAACGGTGCTGATTCAAATTGCGAAGTGGTTGAATCGCTTCCCCATGCGACGGCCACAACCGGCTGATCCAGCTTGGCAATTTCGACTTTGGCGCGCAATTTGTAGAGCGTCAGCCGGCGCATGAAATCGTCAGCGGTCTCGGCACGGCACTCGAGCCGGAAAGCATTTTCGCCGGCGCGCGAGATCAGGAAGTCGAAAAGGATCTTGCCTTGCGGCATCAGCAGGGCGCCGGGCTTTGCTTCACTGCTGCCGAGCACGTCGAGGTCGGTAGTCAGGATGTTCTGTAAAAAGTGCTCGGCATCCGGCCCGGACACGGAAACGAGTGCGCGATCTCTGAGCGAGGCAAAGGGCATGGTGGGAAAACGAGCCTGATCTTGCAAAACTATCGGCCATTACGTAAGCCGCTGGCACTTCCCCCGCAAGAGACTGGATCCGTATGGCCCCCATCTACGATCTCATCCTGACAGGCGGCACCGTGGTCAATCACGACGGCCAGGGTTTTCGCGACGTCGGCATCAATGGTGGGCGCATCGCTGCCATCGGCGACCTCCGCCAGGCGTCGGCCGGTGAGACGATCGACTGCCGTGGGCTCCACATCCTGCCGGGCGTCGTCGACAGCCAGGTGCATTTCCGCGAGCCGGGCCTGGAGCACAAGGAAGATCTGGAGACGGGCTCGCGGGCAGCGGTGCTCGGCGGCGTCACCGCCGTCTTCGAGATGCCGAACACCAATCCGCTGACCACCAGTGAGGCAACCCTTGCCGACAAGGTGCGGCGTGCCACCGGCCGCATGCATTGCGATTTTGCCTTCTGGGTCGGCGGGACCCGCGACAATGCAAAAGACGCTGGCGATCTCGAGCGGCTGCCTGGTGCGGCCGGCATAAAAGTTTTCATGGGCTCGTCCACCGGCGACCTGCTGGTCGAGGACGACGAAGGCGTTGCCTCGATCCTGAGGAGCACACGCCGCCGCGCCGCCTTTCACTCCGAGGACGAGTTCCGGCTGCGCGAGCGGCTTGGCGAGCGCATCGCGGGCGATCCGTCCTCACATCCGGTGTGGCGCGACGAGATCGCTGCGTTGCGCTGCACGGAGCGCCTTGTGCGAATCGCGCGCCAGGTCCGCGCCCGGATCCATGTGCTGCACATCTCGACCGCCGAGGAGATAGGCTTCCTCGAACAGCACAAGGATGTCGCGACCTGCGAGGCGACGCCGCATCATCTGACGCTGAGCGCCGATGATTATGCGCAGTTGGGCACCCTGATCCAGATGAACCCGCCGGTGCGCGCCACGCCTCATCGCGACGGGGTCTGGTACGGCGTTGCGCAAGGCATCGTTGATGTGCTCGGCTCCGACCATGCGCCGCACACGCTGGCCGAGAAGGCAAAGCCTTATCCGGCGTCGCCGTCCGGCATGACCGGGGTGCAGACTTTGGTGCCGATCATGTTGGATCATGTCAACGCCGGCCGGCTGACGTTGCAGCGCTTTGTCGACCTGACCAGCCACGGCCCGCAGCGCATATTCGGCATCGCCAGGAAAGGCCGTATTGCCGCCGGCTACGATGCCGATCTGACCATCGTCGATCTGAAGCGCCGCGAGACCATCGCCAACGCCCAGCAAGGCTCCAAGGCCGGCTGGACGCCTTATGACGGCAGGCAGGTGACCGGCTGGCCGGTCGGCACCATCGTTCGCGGCCGGCGCGTGATGTGGGAAGGCGAGATCGTCGCGCCAAGCCAGGGCAGGGCGGTGGAGTTTTCCGAGGCGCTGGCGCGCTAGTCGCCGGCGACGAAGAACGTCCATTGTCCGGTCGGCGTGATGCCGACGCGGTAGAAAATGTAGGCACCGAACTGCTTCATGTCGTCATAGTCGCTGGCGGTGACGATCTTGAACAGCTCGACCCGTTGTCTGGCGTCGAGCTTGTCCAGCGGCAGGGCGAAGAAATAGGGCCAGACATAGAGATCCTGCGGCGTGCCGGCATCGACATGGACAAAACCGGCACTGAGCACTTCTTCCAGGATGGCGAGGATCTCCTGGCCTTCCGTATCGCCCGAAAGGCCCTTCAGGAAGGCGATCGGGTCGCCCTCGATGTCACCCAGCGACAATTGGGTCATCGTGTCGCCCTTGCCGATCAGCGGCCGAAGTTTTTCGATGTCGCCGCTTTTGCAGGCCTCGACTATCAGATCGTGCATGCGCCTGACCGGTTCCGGCAACTTGGCCAGGTCGTAGACGACTTCGGGCACGGGCGCGTCCGGATCGACATGCGGATTGGCCATGCCGCCATCGTTGGCCGGCCCTTTCGGTTCGGTTTGTTCCGGCTCGTCGGATGGCGTCGGCTGGCTGGCCGGTGGTGGCGTCGTGCCGAGCGGGCCGGGCATCGGCACGGTACTTCCGGGCGGCGACATGTCACCGTCGGGCGGCGGCGTGACCGGTGAGGGAAGGTCTTGGCGCTTGATCTCGCTGAGGGCGTGAGCGGGACTGCTCGCAAGAAACAGTGCAAGGGGAATCGTGGCGCAGGAAGCAGTAAGCCAAATGCTGAGGACCAGGCCGCGCGGCTTGCCTGATATCGAAAAATTCACCGCCTGCTACTCCCTGGTTCCAGCCCATCCATGTGCCCGGACATGATGTCCGGCGGCGCGCCGTCGTCAAAGAACCGGGGTCAGTGCCGCAGTCTTTCGGGCTCGAAGGCCCCGGCAATCACCTTTTCACGCATGCGATCGAGCAGGGCAAGCGCCGAGGTCTCGCCATTGGTGCGCAGCATTTCGCCGAATGCCGTTTCGAGGGCTGCCTCGGCGATGATTTCCGGCTCGATCCCGGCCGACAATCCTTCTGCCCAGGCTTCGCTGTGGCTTTCCACGGCGGTCAGGCGCTTTTCTTCCCTGACCAGCGCGTCGATGTCGTTGACGCCATGTTCCATTGCGATTTCCACCCTTTCAAGCGGTGATCCGTTGGACAGGGATCAAGCTTGAGTTGTCCCTTTTACACGCAGGCGCAGTAAGTACTTGTAAATACGACATTTTTTTGGTCGTCTTCTACAAATTCCGTCGCGTCTAGCAAACCTGCGTCCGATCCGTTTCAAACTTAGCCGATTAGGCCGGCCAAGGGGACGGAAACCTTCAGTTTGAGTTAATTTCACATTCGCGCGCTAACGTTTCGTTAACATAGTTGCAAAAGTGCAACAGCAGGTTTGCACCAAGACCTCACCCGAGGCAAGTGGAGAAGTGTCGAACGCGTCCGCCGCAACGGCGCCGGCGGTTGATGGCGGTTTGCCGGAACGGTAGCTGCCGCCGTCAGTTTCCGTAGCGAGAGGCTATGTCGCGAGACAGCGTCTCGCCTTCCTTCATGTAGCGGCTGATGGCTTCCGTCGCCGAGGCCGTGCATTGCGTATAAGTACCGCCGAACGACCGGTAGCCGCGGTTGAAGCTGGCGATGAAGCGGGCGCGCCGCTCCGGGTTCGGATTTTCCGATGCGATCAGTTTTTCCATCTCGGCTCGCCACCGATCGCCCTTCTCGCCACACAGATTACGCAGGAAATGCAGCGAGCCGAGCACTTCCGCCAGCCGCATCAGCCCGGGCTCGAACGGTGCTTCGGCGGCAATCGCCGGGCGCGCACCGACAACCACACTGACGGCGAGGCATGCGGCGAGAAACGAAGACGTGCGGCTCATGAGTCCTTGTGCTGAAACAATTTGTCGCCTGCAAGGCGATTCTCTGGCTCAGGTCTCGCCGTCTTTGTTGGGACCGAGTAGATCGTCCGCAATTTCAAACACCGCATCGGCGAGCGGCATCGCTGTCATTTCGGCCAGCGTATAGAAAGCCGCGGTTTCGGCGTCGTCGCTGGCCACCGCCTCGCCGCCAGCATAATTGGCCCCAAACACCGTCAGCCAGTAGTCGACCGGATGCCCGTCGCCGCTGCCGTCGATGTGGATTTCCCGCAGCGGCCGGTAGCTGCGCGCCTGCAATCCGGTCTCTTCCAGCAATTCGCGCCGTGCTGCCTGTTCCAGCGTCTCGCCGGCTTCGACCTTGCCGCCGGGAAAGGCATGGAGGCCTTGCGAGGGCGGCCTGGCCCGCTTGACCAGCAGCACCGTGTTCTCGCGCACGACGCAGACCGAGACTGCCGGAATGATCTTGCGTGCTTCCATGGGCTTCGGATCGCTCGATTGGCATAGCCCGTTGTGGACCGGCCGTCGGCGAACAGCTTTAGCGGTTGCGAAAGGCGGGTTCCATGGCCACTTTCACATGCCACCAATTCGAGAGCTGAATTCATGTGCGGACGCTTTGCCTTGACCGCCACTCCGGACCAGACCGCCGCCTTTCTCAGCCTGGCGGAACTTGAGGAGTTTCCGGCCCGCTACAACATCGCGCCGACGCAGCCGGTGCTGATGGCGCTCGCCGGATTGCCGCAGGCGCCGGGCTCGAACCTGCCCGACCGCCGCTCGATGCTGGTGCGCTGGGGCCTGATCCCGGCCTGGGTCAAGGATACGCGTAACTTCCCGCTGCTGTTCAACGCGCGTTCTGAGGGGGCTTCGGAAAAGGCGTCGTTTCGCGCTGCCATGCGCCATCGCCGCGCCCTGGTACCGGCTTCGGGATTCTACGAATGGCACCAAACCGGTGGCAGAAGAGGGCAGCCCTATTGGGTGCGGCCAAGGCGTGGCGGGCTTGTCGCCTTCGCCGGGCTGATTGAGACCTATGCCGAGCCGGGCGGCTCGGAAATGGACACCGGCGCCATTCTGACCGCCCACGCCAATGCCGATACTGCCCATATCCACGACCGCATCCCGGTGGTGATCCATCCCGAAGATTTCGCGCGCTGGCTGGATTGCAGCACGCTCGAGCCGCGCGATGTGGCCCATCTGCTGAGACCCGCCCAGCCCGATTTCTTCGAAGCGATCCCGGTTTCCGACCTCGTCAACAAGGTCGCCAATACCGCGCCGGAGATTCAGGAGAAGGGCGTCGTCGAGCCTGAGCCTGAGAAGGTCAGGCGCCAGAAGTCCGGCGCGAACGACAGTCAGATGAATTTATTTTAGCAAAAGCTACTATTGCTGGTGCGCCGTGAGCGCCTCAATCTTCCCGACGGCATTCTCAGGCAGCGCGCGGCGAAACGATCTTCTGCGCCGGCTTCTTCTTCTTCGCGGTGTGCAGAAGAGCTGCGACGATTGCTGCCGGGCCGATCGCCCGGTAGTGGCTGGCGAGCGCCGGTTGCTTGGCGCGGTTGGATTCTTGCTTAGGCATTGTTCTCTTCCCTGGTAACGTCTTCATGTCTGCGTTTGCTGGCCGAATCCGACCAAATCGTGACGCTTGCTGATCTAGCCGGCGAATGTTTCATCACAGTGCCGACCTGTTTAATAAAATGTTTCAGTGGCTCAATTCCTGTGAGCCAACGATATTTTTGGCGAAGGTAGCGACTTGACGGCAACACCGGGCAAGGCGATAAAGCCGGCCATGAAAACGTCTTTCGCCATTTGTGGCATTTGCATTATCGGCTAGCCTCGCGCTGGTCCTGGACGTTTTCGCCTCATCTCCTCCCAGATTGGACAAACGCCCCGGCCAGCAGGCTGGACCCCGATTTGCGCCTCGGCGTAACCGACTCCATCCAGAGCACGATCCCAAAAGATCATGCCAAAGTAACGCACCGGGAACGCACGTATGTCTGACGCATCGAAGAGCCTGCGCCTCTACAACACGCTAACGCGGAGCAAGGAGGATTTCTTCCCGATCGATCCGCGCAACGTGCGCATGTATGTCTGCGGTCCGACGGTCTATGACTTCGCCCATATCGGCAATGCGCGGCCGGTGATCGTCTTCGACGTGCTGTTCCGCTTGCTGCGCCATCTCTACGGGCAAGCGCATGTCACTTACGTCCGCAACATTACGGACGTCGACGACAAGATCAACGCTCGCGCGCTGCGCGATTTCGGCGGCGAAATTGCATCGGGCAAGCTGTCGCTGAACGAAGCGATCAGGCGGGTCACCGAAAAGACCGCCGGTCAGTTCCACAAGGACGTTGCGGCGCTCGGTTGCCTGGAACCGACGGTCGAGCCGCGCGCCACCGAGTTCGTCGAGCCCAGGCCCGACGGCAAGGTCGACATGATCTTCTTGATTCAACGCTTGATCGAACGCGGCCATGCCTATGTCGCGGCTGGAGAAGTCCTGTTCGACACCGCTTCCATGCCGGACTACGGGCAGTTGTCGAAGCGCAATCTCGATGAGCAGCAGGCCGGCGCCCGCGTCGCCGTCGATGAGCACAAGAAGAACCCGCAGGATTTCGTGCTGTGGAAATTGTCTTCGCCCGAGGAGCCGGGCTGGGACAGCCCGTGGGGCAAGGGTCGGCCGGGCTGGCACATCGAGTGCTCGGCGATGTCGGCCGCCTATCTCGGCGAGGTGTTCGATATCCATGGCGGTGGTCTCGACCTGATCTTTCCGCACCACGAGAACGAGATCGCGCAATCGCGTTGCGCCCACGGCACCGAAACGATGGCCAAGATTTGGATGCACAACGGTTTCCTGCAGGTCGAGGGCCAGAAGATGTCCAAGAGCCTGGGCAATTTCTATTCGATCACCGAATTGCTGGAGACGGATACCTTTGGCGGCCGCAAATGGCCGGGCGAGGTGCTCAGGCTGGCGATGCTGATGACGCACTATCGCGAGCCGATCGACTTTTCCGTGCGCAAGCTGGAAGAGGCGGAGAATACGCTGCGCAAATGGAAGCGGGCGGCCGATCTGGCGCCGCCGACGGCAAAGCCGGTGCCGGCGAATGTGATCGAAGCGCTGTCGGATGACCTTGCCACCTACGCCGCATTCCAGTTGCTGACGCAGTTGGCTGGTGATGCTGTTGATTTCAACGCAGGTAGCGGCAACGCAGCCGCCGAAGACAACGATGCTGCCGCTTCACTGAAGGCATCGCTTCTGTTCCTCGGCTTCGACATCGCAACAGCCAAGGTGGATGAAGACGCCATTGCCAAGGCGATCGCCAAACGCCTCGCGCTGATCGCCGCCAAGAACTGGGCCGAGGCCGACCGCATCCGCGACGAGTTGCTGACGCAAGGCATCCAGTTGAAGGACGGCAAGGACCCCGTCACCGGCGAACGCATCACCACCTGGGAGGTAAAAAGATGATCGATCATCTCGGCATCACCGTTTCGGATTTCGACGCGTCGAAGGCTTTTTACGACAAGGCGATGCGCCGCTCGGCGCCTCGCTGCTCTACATGGTGCCGCAGGAATATACCGGCGGCGCCAAGGTCGGCGGCTACGGCCGCGACCGGCCGGTGTTTTGGCTGCATGCCGGCAACGACAAGCCGAAGGATCATCAGCATGTCGCCTTCACCGCTCGCAGCCGCGCCGAGGTCGATGCCTTTCACGCCGCGGCGATTGCCGCCGGCGGCAAGGACAATGGCCGGCCGGGCCTGCGCCCGCACTACCATCCGAACTATTATGGCGCTTTTGTTTTCGATCCCGACGGCAACAATGTCGAGGCGGTTTGCCATGCCCCGGAGTAGTGCGCGATGAGCCTCGACAACAGACCGGTCTATACAGGCGGCTGCCAGTGCGGCGCGGTGCGCTTCCGCGTCGAAGGAGCGCTCGGCGATGCTTCCGTCTGCCATTGCCGCATGTGCCAGAAGGCGAGCGGCAATTTCTACCTGCCGCTGGTCTCGGTACGCGGCGCAAGCCTGGACTGGACGCGCGGTGAGCCCAAACGCTTCCGCTCGTCCAACGCGGCTTTGCGCGGTTTCTGTGCCGAATGCGGCACGCCGCTGACCTTCGAAGCGCCCGACGGGGTGGCCCTCGCCATCGCCACATTCGACCACCCCGAGGAGATCGCCCCGACCATCCAATGGGGTGTCGAAGCCAAGCTCCCGTACGTGGATCACGTCCACGAATTGCCAGGTGAGGAAACGATGGCCGACGTCTCGTCGGCCTCCTATCTCGCCGATCTCGTCTCCTACCAACATCCCGACCACGACACCGAACAATGGCCGCCGGAGGAAAAATCATGACCGAAACCGTTCGTACCGGCGGCTGCCAGTGCGGCGCCGTGCGCTTCCGCATCCACGGCGCGCTCGGCCGCCCGTCCATTTGTCATTGCCGCATGTGCCAGAAACAGTTCGGGTCGTTTTTCGGCGCGCTGGTGACAGTGCCGAGCGACGGCGTCGAATGGGTGCGCGAGGAGCCGAGTTACTTTCAGTCGTCGGTCAACATCGATCGCGGCTTCTGCGCCCGCTGCGGCACACCGCTGACCTACCGCCAGCCCGGCGCGCTGGAGATCGCCATCGGCGCCTTCGACGACCGTTCCGATCTGGCGCCGCAGATCCAGGTTAACTACGCCGCCAGGCTGCCTTGGGTCGAGACGATCTTCGACGCGCCGATCCATGATGACCCGGATTTCTACGCGCGACAGGAATCCATCATCTCCTTCCAGCATCCCGATCACGAGACGGCCAACTGGCCGCAGCAGGGCCTGAAATTATGAGCAGCGAATTCCGTACCCTCTATCCCGAGATCGAGGCTTTCGAGTCCGGCATGCTCGACGTTGGCGATGGCCATCAGGTCTATTGGGAGCGCTCCGGCACCAGAGGGGCCAAGCCGGCTGTCTTCCTGCATGGCGGGCCGGGCGGCACCATTTCGCCAAAGCACCGGCGGCTGTTCGATCCGACGCTGTACGATGTCATCCTGTTCGACCAGCGCGGCTGCGGAAAATCGACGCCCAATGCCTCGCTTGAAGCCAACACCACCTGGCACCTGGTCGCCGACATCGAGCGCCTGCGAAAAATGTGCGGCTTCGACAAATGGCTGGTGTTCGGCGGTTCGTGGGGTTCGACGCTGGCGCTGGCCTATGCCGAGACCCACCCCGAGCGGGTCAGCGAACTGGTCGTGCGCGGCATCTACACGCTGACCCGCGCCGAACTCGAATGGTACTACCAGTTCGGCGTGTCGGAGATGTTCCCCGACAAGTGGGAGCGGTTTCTGGCGCCGATCCCGGAGGCCGAGCGCGGCGACATGATGGCCGCCTACCGCAAACGGCTGGTCGGCAGCGATCCTATGGCGCAGGTCGAGGCCGCCCGCGCCTGGAGCCTGTGGGAGGGCGAGACGATCACGCTGCTGCCGGAACCGGAAACCAGCGGTCCCTTCGGCCAGAATGATTATGCCCTGGCTTTCGCCCGCATCGAGAACCACTATTTCGTCCATGCCGGCTGGCTGGAAGAGGGACAGCTGCTGCGCGATGCATGGAAGCTTAAGGATATCCCGGGTACCATCGTTCACGGCCGCTACGACATGCCGTGCCCGGCGCGTTACGCCTGGGCGCTGCACAAGGCGTGGCCGAAAGCGGATTTCCATCTGATCGAAGGCGCCGGCCACGCCTATTCGGAGCCGGGCATCCTCGACAGGCTGATCCGCGCAACGGACATGTTTGCGGGGAAATGACCATGGCTCGCGAGCGCCTTTATCTGTTCGACACCACGCTGCGCGATGGTCAGCAGACGCCGGGTGTCGACTTCTCCGTCGAGGACAAGATCGCCATCGCCAAGCTGCTCGACGAGTTCGGCATCGACTACGTCGAGGGCGGCTACCCCGGCGCCAATCCAACCGACACTGCCTTCTTTGCCGAGCGCCGCACGGCCGATGCCAAGTTCGTTGCCTTTGGCATGACCAAACGGGCAGGAGTGTCGATCTCGAACGATCCTGGGCTTGCCGCGCTGGTCCAGTCGAAGTCGGACGCCATCTGCTTCGTCGCCAAGAGTTGGGACTACCATGTCCGCGTCGCGCTCGGCTGCACCAATGAGGAGAACCTCGAGGCGATCAAGGCCTCGGTCGAGGCGGCGCTCACTGCCGGCAAGGAGGCGATGGTCGACTGCGAGCATTTCTTCGACGGCTTCAAGGCCAATCCAGATTATGCGCTGGCCTGCGCTAGGACGGCCTACGATGCCGGCGCGCGCTGGGTGGTGCTGTGCGACACCAATGGCGGCACGCAGCCCTCCGAGGTGCGCGCCATCGTCGAAAAGGTGATCGCGGCCGGCATACCGGGCGACCATCTCGGCATCCACGCCCATGACGACACCGGCCAGGCGGTGGCGAATTCGCTTGCCGCCGTAGAGGCCGGCGTGCGCCAGATCCAGGGCACGCTGAACGGCATCGGCGAGCGCTGCGGCAACGCCAACCTGATCTCGATCGTGCCGACACTGGCGTTGAAGCCGGCCTTTTTCCGCCGCTTTGCAACCGGCATTTCGGCAGAGGCGTTGACCGGTATATCGCGCCTGTCCCGCGCCTTCGACGAGTTGCTGAACCGTGCGCCGGAAGCGCAGGCGCCCTATGTCGGTGCCTCCGCTTTTGCTACCAAGGCCGGCATCCATGCCTCGGCGCTGGCAAAGGAGCCGGCGACCTACGAGCATGTGCCGCCAGAGACCGTCGGCAACCGCCGCCGCGTCATGGTTTCGGACCAGGGTGGCAAGGCCAATTTCCTCGCCGAGCTGAAGCGGCGCGGCATCGACATGCCCCGGGATGACCATCGCCTCGACGCGCTGATCGCTGTAGTCAAGGAACGTGAGGCGGAGGGCTACGCTTACGAAGGCGCCGACGCCAGCTTCGAGCTTCTGGCGCGCAAGATGCTGCATGGCCTGCCGGAATTCTTCCGCGTCACTTCGTTCCGCTGCATGGTCGAGCGCCGCTTCGACGCCAACGGCCAGCTGAAGACGGTCTCGGAGGCGATCGTGAAAGTGCTGGTCGAGGGCGAGGAGAAGATGTCGGTCGCCGAAGGCCATGGCCCGGTCAACGCGCTCGACATTGCGCTGCGCAAGGATCTCGGCAAATTCCAGAGCGAAATCGCCGATCTCGAGCTGGCCGACTTCAAGGTGCGTATCCTCAATGGCGGCACCGAGGCGATCACCCGCGTGCTGATCGAATCGCATGACGGCACCGGTGCGCGCTGGTGGACGGTCGGCGTCTCCGAAAACATCATCGATGCTTCATTCCAGGCGCTGATGGATTCGATCGTCTACAAGCTGATGAAGAACCGCGACATGGCGGGATTGGCGGCGGCGGAATAGCGTTGAACCATCAGCGAGACTCCATTGATCCATCAGCAATTTGCGATGGTTTTGGGCAAGCCGCTGGGGCATAGCCTTGGGCCATGGCTACCCAAGCACTTCAAATCGAGGCCGATACCAAAGCTCGTCGCGGCTTCCTTCTGGCGCTCGGCGCCTACCTGCTTTGGGGGCTGCTGCCCTTCTACATGAAGGCTGTCGCGCATCTGCCGCTAGCCGAAGTCATTGCCCACCGCATCGTCTGGTCGGTGCCGATCGCGGCCGCTGTCCTGGTCTGGGCCGGTCGCACTGCCGATTTCAAAGCGGCAGTTCGTTCACCGCGCATCATTTCGATGGCGGTGCTGACGGCGGCGCTGATCTCGGTCAACTGGGGCATCTATGTCTGGGCGATCGCGGTCGACCGCACCATCGAGACCGCGCTCGGCTACTACATCAACCCGCTGGTCAGCGTCGTTGTCGGCGCGCTGCTGCTCGGCGAGCGGCTCGACCGCCTGCAGATCGCGGCGGTGGTGCTGGCGGCAATCGCAGTCGCGGTGCTGACCATCGACGCCGGCAAGCTGCCCTGGGTGTCGCTGGTGCTAGCCTTTTCCTTTGCCGCCTATGGCTTCTTCCGCAAGACGCTGCCAATCGGCCCGAGCCAGGGCTTCCTGCTTGAAGTGCTGCTGCTGTCGGTGCCGGCACTCGGCTACATCATCTTCCTGATCGCCACAGGACAGGATCATTTCATCTCCAGCTCGCTGAACGACACCGCCTTGCTGATCGGCTGCGGTCCGGTCACCGCCGTGCCTCTGCTGTTGTTTGCGTTCGGCGCCAGGCTGCTGCGCCTCTCCACCATCGGCATCATGCAATATATCGCGCCGACGATCGTCTTTTTGATCGCGGTGCTGATTTTCGGCGAACCCTTCGGCAGTGTTCAGGCCATAGCCTTCGGGCTGATCTGGGCGGCACTGGCGATGTACTCTTGGTCGATGTTTTCTTCGGCGCGCAAGACCGTTTCCGCATCAGCTCGAGCCGCGTAACGAAGAAAGGCGGCTGGCCGGTCTTAATGCCGGCAGCCGCGTCTTTCACGAGCGCTCAGCGCTTCGGCCCGAAGCCGGGATATGGCTGCAGCGGCACGACGGCGGCAATATCCATCATGCCGGCCTTGACCAGCGGTAGAGTTGCAAGATGATGGCGCACATCCGCATCGCTGCCGGCTTCGAACATCATGCCGCTGCCGGGAATGTCGCCCCGATTCCACACCTGACGCACGGCGCCTTCGGCATAGAGCGTGCGGCGCTGCTCGGCCTCGCCAGGCAGCAGCGGCGCGAAATCGGCGTCGGTGAACTTTTCGGTGTTGCGCGCAAGAAGAGCAAAGAACTGCATCGGAATCTCCTGATGTTGGCCGTTGGAATGGCGGAAATATTCGCTTCTGCTGGCCAGACAGTCCAAGACTGATTAGGCTAAATTTGAGACCTCACGGGACTTGAGCATCGAAGCAACAATGTTCGACCTGCGCCAGCTCCGCTATTTCATCACGGTGGCCGAAACCGGCAACGTCGGGCGTGCCGCCGAATTGCTGCACATCTCGCAGTCGCCGCTCAGCCGTCAGATCATTCAGCTGGAGGAGCAGCTGGGCGTCGCACTGTTCGAGAGGGCGAGGCAGCGGGTTCATCTCAATGCCGAGGGCCGCGCTTTTCTTGCCGAGGCGCGTGCGCTGCTGGCCCATGCAAGACGGCTCGAGGAGCTCGGCCGCAATCTCGCCAGCGGTACGGTCGGCCGTCTCGCCATCGGTTATGTGGAAGGTGCGGTCCATGCCGGGCTTGTCGCTCGGATGCTGCGCCAGTTTCGCCGCGACCGGCCCGAATTTCATCTTCAACTGAAGGGTCAGCGTTCCGCCGCCCAGATCGAAGCGCTGCGCGAACGATCGCTCGATCTGGGCCTTGTCTACACGCCTCCTTCTGCCGATGATCCCGACATCGTCGCCATGCTCATCATGCGCGAGCCGCTGGTTCTGGCGATGCCGGAAGGCGATCCATTGGCAGAAATCGCGGAGATACTGCCGCAGCAACTGGACGGCCGTACCTGGATCACGGTGGTGCGCCAGCCTGACGACACCAACCGCAGCCAATTTCTCGCCGCCTGCGCGAAGGCCGGTTTCCTGCCCGACATAGCCTATGAGACGACCGATCCGTTGACGTCGTTGGGCTCGCCGGGCTTGGGCTGGCGACGGTGCAGGCCAGCCTGCGGAGTGCCGCGCCGCCTCAGATCGTGTTTCGCGATCTGCCGTGGTTCGAACGCACCGTCTCGATCCATCTCGCCTGGCGGCGTCAGGACAAGCGTGCGGTCATCGGAGACTTGAGGAAGGCAGTAGGGAAGGAGTGAATAGTGAATAGTGAATAGTGAATAGACAGGCGCCGGTTTGGAAAGTCTTCTACTTCACCATTCACCATTCACCATTCACCATTCACCATTCACCATTCACCATTCACCATTCACTCTACATCTTATCAATCACCGACTGCACGCCCTCCGTCGGTGCATCGACGGAGGATCCCGCCACCATGATAGCGGCGACGATTGCTTCCGGATCCTCGACCACCAGCGGCTTGGCCCGTTGCGCTGTGTGGATGAAGCCCTCCGTTGCCATGTGGTCGAGCAACGCCAGCATCGGATCCCAGAACCCGCCGACGTTGCCGAAGACGATCGGCTTGCGGTGATGGCCGAGCTGTGCCCAAGTCATGATCTCGACGATCTCCTCGACGGTGCCGATGCCGCCGGGCAACGCCACAAAGGCGTCGGATTTCTCAAACATCCTGTGCTTGCGCTGGTGCATGTTGTCGGTGATGACGAGCTCGTCGAGCCGGTTAAGCGCGGTTTCGGTCGCCTCCCGGTTGATCAGAAAACGTGGAATTATGCCGGTTACCTTGCCACCGGCCTTTAATGCCCCTTCAGCGACGGCACCCATGATCCCTTTAGTGCCGCCGCCATAAATCAGACGCAGGCCGGACTTGGCGATCGAGCGGCCAAGCAGGTGTCCGGCCTTGATATAGGTTTCATCTCGGCCCGGGGACGAGCCGCAATAGACGCAGACAGATCGAATCGTGTTCATGTTATGATTGGTGATAGGGACTATTGGCATGGTCAAGCCCTGGGGCGGGCTTTTTCTTGTCGGCTTTGGTAAAACAGGCTAGACCGAAATTAGGTGGCTAAGGGGCAGGGAAACATGGCAATTAATCCATTGAAGGCGTTTTTGTTCGCGGCTGGCGGCTCTGTCGCCGCGGCGGGAACCGCCTATGTATCGGGCGCGCTCGACCCGTATCTCAATTCTACCCGGCCTGCGGAGGTCGCGGCGCTGACGCCGCCGGCTTCGAAACCGGCCGCTCCGGCGACCGAGGGCCGCCTGCCGCCTGCGCCCGCCGCGTCCACCGATGCCGCAGCGCCCGCCGCGCCGGCCGCAGCAGGTGCAATCGTGCCGACCTTCGACATCGTGCGGGTCGAAAGCAACGGCTCGATCGTCGTCGCCGGCAATTCGGCGCCCAACGCCAAGGTAGAGATTCTTAACGGTTCGGCTGTGCTCGGCTCAACGGTCGCCGGCCCGGACGGCGCCTTTGCCATTATTCTCGACGATCCGCTGAAGCCCGGCGACTATACGATCACGCTGCGCTCTACGGCTGGCAATGTCGTGACCGCCTCGGCGCAGACCGCCGTCGTTTCGATCCCCCAGAATTCCACCGGCCAAGTGCTGGCAATGGTCGAGGAGCCGGGCAAGCCGTCCGAACTGCTCACTGTTCCGGCCCCTCAGGCGAAATCTGACGCCTCGCCGCCTGTCGGCGAACAGCCACCCGCCACCGGCACCGAATTGCCGGCTGCCGCAGCGCCGGCGCCAGCCGCCCCGGCGGCTGATGTTCCAGCAGCGCCTGCTCCTGCCGCGCCGGCCGCTGTTGAAGCCGCGCCGGCTCCGGCAGCACCCGCCACACCGGCAGCGCCCGCTACTCCCGCGGTGGAGCCGAAGATCGTCGTCGAAGCTGTCGAAATCGACGGCAACAAGATTTTCGTTGCCGGCCTCGCCGATCCCGGCCGCAAGGTGCGTGCCTATGCCAACGATATCCTGCTCGGTGACGCGAAGACCTCGCCCGACCGCCACTTCCTGGTCGAAGCGACACGCGACATCCCGGTCGGCACCTACACCATCCACGTCGATGCGCTCGACGCCGACGGCGTGACGGTGGTGGCCCGTGCGGCTGTGCCGTTCGAGCGCGAGCCTGGTGAGGCGGTTGCGGCCGTCGCGCCGGCCGAGCAGAAGCCTGCCGGGGTAAAACAAGCCGAGCCGAATGCTCCGGCGACCGAAGCCGCACCGGCAACGGCCGCCGAAACGCCCGCAACTGCCCCCGCTCCTACAACCGAGGCCCCGGCCGAAATGGCTGTCGCAACGCCTCCGGGCGAAACTCCCGAGACCGTGGCGCCAAAGCTCGAACATGCCGATGGCGCAGTCATCATCCGCCGCCATGACACGCTGTGGCGGATTTCGCGGCGGGTCTATGGCCAGGGCATGCGCTACTCGACCATCTATCTCGCCAACCAGGACCAGATCAGCAATCCGAACCGCATCTGGCCGGGGCAGGTGTTCAAGGTGCCGGAGAAATCGAAGGAAGGCGAGCCCGCCGATCTCAAGGCAATGGGCGACCAGATGACGACGGCGCCAGTCAAGACCGAATAGCCGTTCTGCCCATCAGGATAGCTTGCGGCAGGGCCAGTCATCGTTTATCGCCGATGGACGATGACCGAATCCCCGCTCGTAACGGACCGAAGCCGCGCAGCAGATGAACGCGCGCCGGCCAACTGCACGCCGGCCAACTGCATGCCGGATAGCCGCGCTGTCGCTGTCCGGCTCGCGGCCCTTTCGCATCCAGCGCGGATCGAAATTCTCAAACACCTTTCCGCAAGCCGTTCCTGCTGCTGTCGCGAGGTCGTCGAGCATCTCGACCTGGCGCAGTCCACCGTTTCCCAGCATTTGAAGATCCTGGTCGAGGCCGGGCTGATCCGCTTCGAGCCTGACCGCCAGCGCTCGCGCTATGAGCTCGACCGCGCCGCGCTCGCCGATGTTTCGGCATCGCTGGCCGCGCTGGTCGATTCCTGCTGCTCCGGCCGCTAAAATCATAAAGGTAAACAAGAATGGCCGAGAAAACCGTTTCCGCAGATTCCGGCTCGACCTTCAGAACGTTGCGTAATCTCTGGCCCTATATGTGGCCGGCCGACCGCGCCGACCTGAGGGCGCGCGTGGTGTGGGCAACCGTACTGCTGGTTGTCGCCAAGCTGACCCTGGTGGCCGGACCCTATTTCTTCAAATGGGCGACCGACGCACTGGCCGGCGATGGCAAATCGCCGCCGCCGCTGCCGGCCCTGCTGCTGGCGCCGGTCATGCTGGTCGTCGCCTACAATGCCGTGCGGCTGGTGCAGCTCGGCTTCAATCAGTTACGCGACGCCCTGTTTGCACGGGTCGGCCAGCATGCGGTGCGCCGGCTCGCCTTCCGCACCTTCGTGCACATGCACGAACTGTCGCTGCGCTTCCACCTCGAACGGCGCACCGGCGGACTGTCGCGCGTCATCGAGCGCGGCACCAAGGGCATCGAGACGATCGTCCGCTTCACCATGCTGGCGACGGCGCCGACAATCGTCGAATTTGCGCTCACCGCCGGCATCTTCGCCGTCACCTATGGCTGGCTATACGTCTTGGTGATTGCGGTCACGGTCTGGCTCTATGTCTGGTTCACCGTCAGGGCAAGCGATTGGCGTATTTCGATCCGCCGTGAGATGAACGAAAGCGACAATGAAGCCAGCACGAAGGCGATCGACTCGCTGCTCAACTACGAAACAGTCAAATATTTCAATAACGAAGCCATGGAGGCCGAGCGCTTCGACCGGTCCACGGCGCGCTATGAGTTGGCGGCGACCAGGACCTGGACCTCGCTTGGCTGGCTGAACTTCGGCCAAGGTGTGATCTTCGGTATCGGCATGACCGTCGTCATGGTGATGTCGGCGCTCGAGGTGAAGGCGGGCACACAGAGCGTCGGCGATTTCGTCTTCGTCAACGCCATGCTCATGCAGCTTTCGGTGCCGCTGAATTTCATCGGCATGATCTACCGCGAAATTCGCCAGGGCCTGACCGACATCGAAAACATGTTCGATCTGCTCGACGTCAAGCGTGAGATCGTCGATCGGCCGGGCGCCAAGCCGCTGGTCGTCGATGCCGGCAGGGTCGAGTTCCGCGACGTACATTTTTCCTACGACCCCAACCGCAAGATCCTGAAGGGCATCAGCTTCGAGGTGCCAGCCGGCAAGACGGTGGCCATCGTCGGCCCCTCCGGAGCCGGCAAGTCGACCATTTCGCGGCTTTTGTTTCGCTTCTACGACATCCAGCGCGGCAAGATTCTGATCGACGGCCATGACATTCGCGACGTGACGCAGGAGAGCTTGCGCGCTGCCATCGGCATGGTGCCGCAGGACACGGTGCTGTTTAACGACACCATCGCCTACAACATCCGCTACGGCCGCGTCGGCGCCAGCGAGGAGGATGTGCGCAAGGCGGCAGAACTGGCCCAGATCGGACCGTTCATCGAGCGGCTGCCCGACGGCTATCGCTCAATGGTCGGCGAGCGCGGATTAAAACTGTCCGGCGGCGAGAAGCAGCGGGTGGCGATTGCCCGCACCATTTTGAAGGCACCGCCGATCCTGATGCTCGACGAGGCGACCTCGGCGCTGGACAGCCACACCGAGCAGGAGATCCAGGCGGCACTCGACCTGGTCAGCCAGGGCCGCACCACCCTCGTCATCGCCCATCGGCTGTCCACAGTGATTTCGGCCGACGAGATCATCGTCCTGCAGGATGGCCAGATCGCCGAGCGCGGCACCCATGTCGCCTTGATAGCCAAGCGCGGCCTTTATGCATCGATGTGGGACCGCCAGCGCGAGGCAAGCGAGGCCGAGGAGCGGCTGCGCATTGCCCGCGAAAGCGACGAGTTCGGCGTCGTCGTCCGCCGCCGCACCTCGGAGGTGAGCTGAAAATTCGTGCTTGACCTCAACTTAAGTTGAGATCGTAGGCCGTTTTGGATCGCAGCAAGATGCGTCGTTCAAAAACGGAGACAATCGATATGAATGGGATAAATCAGGCAGTTAGTGGCGGCAGTGTATTCCGGGTGGACAAGTTTGTCGTTCCGGCCAACGCCCGCGAGGAGATTCTTGCCAAGGTCCGGATGACGCATGAATTGCTGCGCCAGCAGCAAGGGTTCGTCCAGGATTTCCTGCTCGAGCAATTCTCGGGGCCGGGCGAGTTCAACCTCGTAACCATTGTCGAATGGGAAGGGCAGGCCGCTGTCGACAAGGTCGTGCCGATCATCAAGGCTGCGCATGAGCGCAGCGGCTTCAATCCTCAGGAGACCATTGCGCGACTTGGCGTCAAGGCCGATATTGCCAACTATCAGCGGATTCCCGGGATGTAAGCTCTCTACGGCCAGCCGGCGCCCGGCGCAGTAGCGTCGACGCTGAGCACTTGGCCGGTACGGGCATCGCTGATCATATGTTCGAAGCCGCGCCATTCGGCTGCGACGATGAACAGCGTTTTTCCCTCGCTGCCGCCGAGCATGCAGGCAAAGCAGCCGCGGTCGACATCGACACTTTCGAGCATCGCGCCGCCCTCGCGCACCCGCACGCAATGCCGGTTCGGAACGTCGGCATACCAGGCCGCACCTTCGGCATCGAGGCAGATGCCGTCGGGAAAACCGTTGCCGAGATTGGCCCAGATCCTGCGGTTGGAAAGGCCACCATCGGCAGCGATGTCGAAGGCGGTCAGCCGGTTGGCGTGGGACTCGGCAACGATAAGCGTCTTGTTGTCAGGCGTCACCGCCATGCCATTGGCGAAGGCGAGGTTCTCAGCCACCTGCTGAACCGAGCCGTCAGGCGCGACCAGCACGATGGCGCCGGGGCCGAAATGCTGGCCGGGACCCGGAGCGGGCCCACCACCATTGACGTAGATGTTGCCGCGTCCATCGACGACGATCTCGTTCCACGGGCTCTTTGATAGTTGTCTCAGATCGGCATGGGTGACCAATGTCCCGTCTGCCTCCTGCCTGAGGATCAGCCCTTCGCGGCCGGACACGACAAGCAGGCGCCCGTCCGGCAGCCAGTCAATGGAATAGGGCAGGGTGGCCGGCACGGTGAGCGCGATCTCGCTGTTGCCTAGGGCGTCAACGGCGATGATCTGGCCTGTGCCCCAGTTGCAGAACCACAGCCGGCCATCGTGCCAGCGCGGTGACTCGCCGAAGGCCAAGCCGTTCATCACCACTTGCACTTGCCTAGCTGCTGATTTCTGCATGGGCCGAGAACCTCCGGGTTTGCGCAAATCGTCATGGCCGAAAGGCCGATGAGAGGCGCTGTCTTGCCAAGGACGGGCGAGAGTGCTGCGTTCCGACAATCGCAATGAACATTTCCGGTTGATCACTTCGGCAGTCCGGATGCTGCTAACGGCATCCTGAAACGGCGGCGACCGCCACCCCCCGAGCGCTCTCATTGTCGCGTTGCGACCGCGGGGTGTTTCCGCTATTGAGGCCGGACTTGGAACCAAGGTTGCCCTCATCCATGAGCCTCGTTGACACGATCAAGAATGCGTTCGTTCCGATCCATCGCGAGGGTTATCCCTTTATCGCTGCATTCGGCGCGGCGACGCTCTTTCTTGGCTATTTCTCCTCGACCCTGTTCTGGATCGGTCTCATCCTGACGGCCTGGTGCACCTATTTCTTCCGCGATCCCGAGCGTGTCACGCCGATCGATGACCGGCTGGTTGTCAGCCCGGCCGACGGCATCGTTTCGGCGGTTGGCCCGGCCGTGCCGCCGCGCGAGCTTGGCCTCGGCGGCGGCGAAATGACCCGCATCTCGGTATTCATGAACGTCTTTTCCTGCCACGTTAACCGCTCTCCGGTGCGTGGCCGCATTTCCAGGATCGAGCATCGGCCAGGAAAATTCCTTAACGCCGAACTCGACAAGGCAAGCACCGAGAACGAGCGCAACGGGCTGGTCATCGAAAGCCCCAATGGAACGGTCGCCGCGGTACAGATTGCCGGCCTGGTGGCGCGGCGCATCGTCTGCTGGGCCGAGCCCGGCGGCGCCATCGGCACCGGCGAGCGCTTCGGGCTGATCCGCTTTGGCTCGCGCGTCGATGTATTCCTGCCCTCGACCGCGACGCCGCGTGTCGCCGTCGGCCAGACCGCAGTTGGCGGTGAGACGGTGCTGGCGGAATTCGGCGGCGTTGCCGCAACGCCGCTAGTGCGGATCTCCTGACCGGTGGCGCCGCCGTTCAAGAAATTCGAGGCGCATGGCGGCGGTGGCCCGCGCATTCGCGAAATCCCGATGCGCATGGTGCTGCCCAATCTGGTCACGGTGCTCGCCATCTGCGCCGGCCTGTCCGGTATTCGCTTCGGCTTCGAGGGCCGCTTCGAGCCAGCGGTGGTGATGGTGCTGCTCGCCGCCTTCCTCGATGGTATCGACGGCCGTCTGGCGCGAATGCTGAAGGCGACTTCCAAATTCGGCGCCCAGATGGATTCGCTGGCCGATATCGTCAATTTCGGCGTGGCACCGGCGCTGGTGCTCTATGCCTTTCTGCTCGACAGGGCAGGTTCGCCGGGCTGGATCGCCGCGCTGCTGTTCACCATCGCCTGTGGGATGAGGCTTGCCCGTTTCAACGTGCTCGACGAAGAGCTCGACCGTCCGCAGTGGCAGACCGAATATTTCGTCGGCGTGCCGGCGCCGGCGGGTGCGGTGCTGGTGATGCTGCCGCTCTATCTGTTCTTCCTCAGGCTTGGGCTTGAACCCAGCCGCCTGGCAGCCTTCATTGCCACCGGCTTTACAATATTGGTGGCGTTCCTGCTGGTCAGCAGACTGCCCGTCTATTCCGGCAAGAGCGTCAGGATACCGGGCGACAGGGTGCTGCCGATCATCCTCGCAGTCGTCCTCTACGTCCTGCTTTTGATGACCTATCCCTGGTATACGCTGACGGCCTCGGTTGCCGGCTATCTGGTCTTCTTGCCGTTCAGCGTGCGCGCCTATTCGAGACGCGCCAAGCGCGAAGGCGAGAAGGTGCCCTCCTCGGATATTGGTTGACAGATTTGGTGCCAGTTCGCGTTGCGCCTGGCAGTGCATGATCCGAAAAGGGTCGTCCGTTTAGACTCAGGACCGGCTCACACAGCGCGCCGCTGTGGAATGCACCTCAAAAACCCCGTTTTCGGAACTTGCTGGGCGGCTAGACCGTTTGTGTTTGGTAGGTCCGTCTGAGCGGCTGCTCGTGGTACGTCGTCTACGTCGCGCAAGCTGCCGCATCGGGCGCAGAACCATCGGAAACGAGGAGAAATGGCTGTCATCCTCATCGGCGTGTTACTGACTGTCGCCGGCCTCGTCTATATGGCGGTAGCAGCCATCATGCGCGGGCGGCTTAGTGAACCGACCGCTGTCTCCACCGCGCCGGACAGTCCGACGCCCAATCTCGCAACACCAGGTCCAACCCTGGAGCCGCGGCGGCGCGGGCTCCGTTTTCTCGGCCTGTCGCAGAACTGGCCGGGCCTGCTGATGATGGCCGTCGGCGCCATTCTGCTGTTGTCGGTGGTGGTCTTCTAATGCATTCGCGCAAAAGTGTGCAGCGGTTTTGCGATAACGGCATGCATAAAAGCAAGAATCTAAAGCGCGTCGCACAAGGCCGGTCGAACGCGACGCGCTTTAGAGTTCTCGACAGCAAACCTCAGGCGGCTGCGCTCAGTCCCAGCCTCTCGAGTGCCAGCTTTCTAGTCGAGACATAGTCGGTCTTGCCGGAGCCCAGTACAGGGATCTCCTCGACCTTGACGATGTCGTTCGGCACCATCAGTTCGGCCGCGCCGGCTTTTTTGCCGAATTCGCGCAATTCGTGGGGATCGGCATTGTCGGCGGTGGTGACCAGAACGAGGCGCTCGCCGCGCCGCTTGTCCGGCACCGCTACCACGGCGTGATGCTCTTCCGGCCACAGCGACTGCACCAGCATCTCGACCGCACCAAGCGATACCATCTCGCCGGCTATCTTGGCGAAGCGCTTGGCGCGGCCGCGAATGGTGATGAAGCCTTCGCGGTCGACCGAAACGATATCGCCGGTGTCGTGCCAGCCTTCGAGCGGCTGCAGCTCGCCAGGCCGGTCGCCGGTCATGTAGCCCATCATCAGGTTCGGCCCGTCGAGCCACAGCCGGCCGGCGTCGCTGATGCCTTCGACCGGTTCGAGTTTCATGCGCATGGCCGGCAGCAGCCGCCCGACCGTTCCATCGCGGCCGTGGATGGCGGTGTTGACGGCAACCACTGGTGCGGCCTCGGTCAAGCCAAAACCTTCCATGATCTCGGCCTGGAAGCGCTCGCGGTAAACGCGGCGCGTCTCCGGCTTCACCGCCTCGGCACCGGCCACGACGAAGCGCAGGCTGGAAAAATCGCCCTCCTTGGCGGTGCGGGCATAGTTGGCGAGGAACGTGTCGGTGCCGAACATCACCGTCGGCCGGACCTTGCGCGCCACCTCCGGAATAAGTTTGTAGTGGAGCGGTGACGGGTAGAGGAACAGCTTTACTCCGGTGACCAGCGGCAGGATGGTGCCGCCGGTCAGCCCGAACGAGTGGAACACCGGCAGCACGTTGAGCAGGATATCGGCCGGCGAGATGGTGATGCGAGCTTCCGCCTGCATCGCATTGGCAAGAAGGTTCCGGTGCGACAGCACCACGGCCTTGGGCGTGCCTTCCGAGCCGGAGGTGAACAGGATCACCGCCGGCTTGGCTGCATCCTGGCGCTGCAACGGCCAGCGCCACAGCAAGCCGGCTGCGGCCTTGTCCAGCACGGTCACGCTTGCGCGGACATCCTCCAGCCACAGCAGTTTCGCCCCGCCTTTTTCTACCGCCTCGACAATGTCGGCGAGGTTGGCCTTTTCGACAAAGGCGCGTGAGGAGACCACGGTGCGGATCATTGCCGTGCGGACGGCGGCGGTGACGCTGGCCGGGCCGGCGGTATAGTTGATCATTGCTGCCACCCGCGCAGCCGACAGAAGTCCGACGAACGACAGCACAACGCCATTGGCGTTGGGCAAGAGCAGCCCAACCGCTTCGCCCGGCGCTGTTATTGCCTCGAACCGTCGGCCCAAAACCCTGGCGCCGATGAACACTTTCCGGTAGCTCAGGGCACCGCCAATGACGTCCTCGATTATTGGGTGCGAAGCGCCAACACGGTCGGCCGCATCGCGCATGGCGAGGAACAGCCCTCGGTCGAGATCACTGCCGAAAAGCCTGGCCTCGGCGAAGCGATCAAACAGCGCATTGGTGTTGGAGGCCTGATCTGGGTTCCGCGCCACCAGCTCGGCGATCGTCATCGGCTCCAGCACGCTGATCGACAGCTCCGGAAACCAATGGCGCGGCGCCTTGTCCGCCGGCGTCAGCGACGCCGGCAGGCTGCGTGCGCCGGCAACGAAGACCGGCACGATACGGGCGTCGGCCTGCATGGCGATACGGGTGATGGCGCGAAACAACCGAAACGACTTGACGTCTGGCTCGACCGCATCCGGCAGGTAAACGGCGAGCCGGCCCTTGCCCTTCAGCACCCGCACCAATCTGCGGCTGACGAAGACATGCTCGGCGTTGAAGGCGATGGTGCGGCCGAGCTCGCGCCACGGCTCCAGCCACGGCGATCTGGCCGAAGCCTGGTCGAGGATGTGCAGCGTGTCCTCCGGCAGCAGCGACAGCATCAGCGCCGGCTCGATGCGTGACTGATGCCAGATGACATAGATGACCGGGGCCACCGACCTGCGCGCAATCTTGATGCGCTCGTCGCTGATCCGGTAGGCGAGCTTGAACGGCACGTAGAGCAGCGCCTGGCTCAAACGCAGGCCGAGGCGGAACTTCTCCACCACGCCGATCAGCAGCCAGGCCGCGACAAGACCCGCAAGCAGCGCCAGTGTCAGGATCATCGCCGCATCTCCCAACGATCTCACGTCACGGCTCTTCAGTGGCCGCTTCGGGTGAGAACCTAGCCGAAGTTGGATCAACGTCAATGCGGCTCCATTTTTCCTTCTTGATTCGGCTCGGCTGCCTATCGCAGCTACGCCGCTTTCATCCTTCCGCTGATGAAGCGGAATTCCTGCGTCTTGCCGCCAAAGCCATAGGCGGCTGCAGGCACTTCATGCACGAGGGCGTAGCTTTCCTCATGCACCTTACCCAGCAGCCGGCCGAATGCCGCGAAAATTGCCTGCAGATACGCCTCCAGTTCGAGCTTGGTGTTGGTGCCGTCGACAACCTTGATGTCGAGCCAGGCCGTGTTGGTGCCATGCTCGGCCAGCGACTTGCCGCCGGCGAACCAGTGCTCGGGGTCGTGATAGGAAATGGCAACAGCTGTGATCGACGCGTCCTTGCGCAGATGCGTGGCCGTCAGTTCGGTCACTTCCTTGGCAATGGCGGCGGACAAAGCGGTATCGGGCTTGCCGGTAACGCTGATATTGATGATCGGCATATTTCTTCTCCTCGGTTTCAAGCGGCGCCTCTTCGCCGTCGAGAAAATCATGCCATCGTCCTTTGATCAAAAAAATCGAATTGTTTTTGATAAACACTTTGATAGTATCGAATTATGCAGATGTTCGATCCCGACCTCCTCAAGACTTTCCTCGCTTTCGTCGATGGCGGTTCCCTGGCGCGGGCCGCGTCGATCGTCGGTCGCTCGCCGTCCGCAGTGACCGCGCAGATGCAGCGGCTGGAGGATGTTGTCGGCGAACCGCTGCTGGTGCCGCAGGGGCGAGGGCGCGGCCTGACGCCGGCAGGCGAGGATCTGATCGTTCACGCGCGTCGCATCCTTGCCGCGCACCGCGAGGCGTGGCTGGCCCTCAAAGGCGCGCACGCCGACGGGCGCGTCGCCATCGGCACCACGCAGGATTTCGCCGACAGCGGCTTGCCGCAGCTTCTCAGGGCTTTTGCTGTCAGCCATCCGCGCGTCAGGATCGAACTGCGCGTCGGCCGTTCCGCCGAACTGGCGCAGGCTTTGCAGGCCGGCACCCTTGATCTGGCCATTGCCATGCGGCAGGTGCCGACACGGGACGAGGTCGGTGTGCTCAAGGAACCAATGATCTGGCTTTGCTCACAGAACGGGCTGGCCACCCGCCACGACGAACTGCCCTTGGCGCTGCTCGATCCCCATTGCGGGTTTCGCGAAGCGGCGACCAGTGCACTCGATGCGGCCGGCCGTCGCTACCGCATTGCTGCCGGCAGTGCCAGCCTTGCCGGCCTGCGCACGGCGGTGCACGCCGGCATCGCCTTGACGTTGAGGACGGCGCGCTTCGCTCATTCCGGCATCGTCGAGGCGCCGCGCGATCTTGATCTGCCGCCGGTGCCGGTCGCCGAATTCGCCGTCCGCTTGCGTGAGGATGCCGACCGGCCGGCGCAGGATCTGGCCGCGTTGTTCAGCGGCAACCTGGCCTTGGCCAATCGAGCCAGCAAAGAAAAAGCCGACCTTGCGGTCGGCTTCTAAGTAGGACGGGCCGAGGGGTTTGGGGGGACTTGGGGTGGCCCGTCGCAGCCATAATGCCTGAGCCCTATGATGGTTCCATGACTTTTCAAATTAATTTTCAGGACCGGATTTCTCGTGATCGGACCACCAACTCGCGCTCGGACGCGGCGAGGATTAGTCATGCATCCGCTGCGCGCTGCCTGGCCATCAGCCAGTCGCGGCCGGCGTGAGCGAACACCGCGCAAAGCACGATGGCGCCACCGACCATGCTGGCTGCCGGCGGGATCTCCGCCAGGAACAGGAAGGCAAACAGGATCGCGAATGGCACTTCAGTTGAACCCAGCAATCCGGACTCGGCCGCCGGAATAAGCCGGGTACCCTCCGTCCACAGGATCGAAGCCAGCGCGAACGAGGCGCCGAAGGTGGCTAGAAGCACAGCGTCCCTGGCCGAGACAGCCAGCGGATCGGCGACGAACCAGCCGAGCACGAACAGAAGGAATGCCGACACCGCACCCGCCCACACCACCGGCGTGTCGCGGAAGGCGCGCACCATGATCATGTAGAGCGCGCTGCCGATCGTCATCAGCAGCGCCAGCCCGTCGCCGAACAAATGGCCGGTGCCGAAGCCGGACCAGACCATGATTGCCACACCGCATAGTGACACAGCAGCGGCGGCAAGCGTCTGCAGCCGGAACGGCTCGTGGACCAACAGGAGGGCCAGCACCGCGGTGACGAACGGGGCCGTGGCATAGATGATCGCGACATTGGCGACAAACGTGAACTTGAACGCCGAGATAAAGGCGATGCTCGCGAGCGCGCCCTCGATCGCCAGCAGCCAGCCTCGCCAGCCGAGCCGCAAGCTGTCGCGACCGCCGGAGCGCTGGCGGCGCCATAGGACATAGAGGCTGATCAGGATCGAGCCGACGAAGCCGCGCCAGCAGGTAATGGTCAGCGGGTCGGCATGGATCGATTTGGTCAGCACGCCGGTGAGGCCGAAGACGGCCGCCGATGCCGAGACCAGGATGATGCCGAGGGTACGCTCGCGGGCGCTTTCCACTGTGCATGGCATGTCCAGCGATCCCGTCATCTCACCAGCCTACGCTGCCCCTTCCTGACACCATAGTGTCAGCTTGAGGCGTCCTGCATCGAAAACAGCAAGTAGGCAGCCCCGGTGAACAGGATTCCGGCAAGAACCCGTTCGCGGGTTTCCACGATGGCGATGTCGGCCATATGTCCGGCGGCCTTACGAATGTGTTGCGAGAGACGGTGTGAAGGCGTTGGATGCTCGCCGTATCGTTAGACTATACGGGCGAAACCCTGCCAAGCGCTACGCCAGTGGAGACTTGCGTTTGGGCAGGCGGCATCGCCGTTAGGCAGCGAAGCCAGGCAACTATGGGAGAGAAACGAAATGGACGCGATTGCATTGAAGGCCATGCAGGCGCCGCTGAAGGTGGCCTATCGCGACGACGCCTCGCGCGCGCTGATTACTCTCCGCGCCAAAGGCTCGATCGACGACCAATCGATCGCCTGCAAGGTCGAGACAGGCAGGGCGATCGCCATTGCCGGGCTGCATCCGGCGACCGGCGGCACCGGGCTCGAACTCTGCTCCGGCGACATGCTGCTGGAGGCACTGGTGGCTTGCGCCGGCGTCACGCTGAAGGCTGTAGCGACGGCGCTGGAATTCAAGCTTGGGGCCGCCACGGTGGAAGCCGAAGGCGACCTAGACTTTCGCGGCACGCTTGGCGTGGCAAAGGATGCGCCGGTTGGCTTCCGCGCCATCCGGCTGACATTTGGCCTCGACACCGACGAGCCGCAGGAGCGCATCGATGCGCTGCTCAAGCTGACCGAGCGCTACTGCGTCGTGTTCCAGACCATCAGCCAGAAGCCGGAGCTGACGGTAAGCGCGCGACGCTGACGATCTCCCCCCTTGAGGGGGAGATGTCGCCGAAGGCGACAGAGGGGTTGTCTCGCGTGAAGCGCCAACCGCTGCAGCAGGCCGAGCCCGGTCGGACCAACCCCCGCTGGCCTGTCGGCCATCTCCCCCTCAAGGGGGAGATCACGCTGTCCTACTGCGCCGACGGCTCCTCGGCGTCGCCCTCGTCGGCGAAGGGCGAGGCGCTCGGCACGCACTGCACCGACCAGCCGGCCGGCGTCGGTTGCTTCTGGTATTCGGTTATGGCGAAGGCGCACTGTTCGCGGGTGTCGAATGTGCTGGGCAGCACGACCATGCCGCCTTGCGGGCCGGCGATCACCAGATACCAGACTAACGCTACGCTCGGTGCCGCCATGAGTATTTCCTCGCTCTGCTTGTTTTGGGAGTCGCACGATCCTAGCAACTCCGGCCCAGCGGCGAAAGCTGGGCCAAAGCGCGGCGTTAAGCCACGGCATCACAGCCACGTGATGTCGGGTCGTTTTGGTTCAGTTCACCGCAAAACAATAGAACAGGCCGTCGCCGCCGGTGCCCTTCAGCGCTTCCTGGCTGCAGCCACCGCGTGACGCATGCGAGGAATTCCACGATTTGGCGGCTGCCGAATCATCGAGGCCGGTACGATCGTGATGACCCATCATCGCCACACCTTCTGCTCCGCTCAGCGTCCAGTCGCCGCAGGTCTGGTCGGCTATTTTCGTGCCATCCGGCTTGGAGCCGGTCAACACGTCGTGCCGGTTGGGCGTGTCGCCGCGGCCGCTGACCATTTGGCCCTTTTCGTCGAGTGCCGTCTGTTTGGTGATGGCGTTGGCATCGCTATGCAGGGAAGCGACATCATCGGCGATCTTGACGCCCTTGGCGTTGAACCACGGGCCTTTGCCGATACGGTCGCGTGCATCGGTATCGCTGGTCGAGAGATAGGCGCGCCATGTCTTGCCGGTAACGCCCGCGGCTTCGGCCAGTGAACTACAATGGGCGTCGGCGCCGTCGAGACCGCCGAGATCGGCGCCTTTGCCGGAGCCGACGCTGGTGACGAAAAAGCTCATCGTTGCCTCCTGCGACGACGCGGCGCCGATCACTGCAAGCAGCGCGGTGGCAGTCAAGAGAAGCAGTCTCCGCATATGGTCCTCCGTTTCTCGAATTGTGGCACCCGAACAACGTTGGTGCCGGCGCAATTCTTCCGGCAAAATGCGATGTGTGGCTACTCCGGCTGCCGGTAGGCGACAAAGCGATTGTGCTTGGCCTGGAAGATCAGCCCGGTCTCCTTGAGCGTAGGGCTGGCCAGCGGCACGATACGCTTGGCAATCTCCGAAGGGTGCGGCAGTGTTTCAGGATCCTCGCCGGGTACGGCCTGCGCCCGCATCGCGGTGCGCGTTGCCCCGGGATCGGCGGCATTGACCCTGAGCGGCAGGTTTTCGGTCTCATGCGCCCATGAACGCGTCATGGCCTCGACCGCCGCCTTCGACGCCGCATAAGGCGCCCAGAAGGCGCGTGCGGAGTGGGCAAGGCTGGAGCTCAGCACGATAGCACGGCCGGCATCGGAAAGCCTGAGCAGCGGGTCGACCGAGCGGATCAGCCGCCATGTTGCGGTGACGTTGATGGTCATCACCTTCTCGAAGGTCTTGGCCTCGACATGGCCGATCGGGGCGATGACGCCGAGCACAGCGGCGTTGGCGACCAGTATGTCGAGCTTGCCCCAGCGCTCGTGGATGGCGCCGCCCAGCCGGTCGATCCCCGCCATGTCGGCAAGATCGAGCGGTACCAGCGTCGCCTGTCCGCCACCTGCCTTGATCTGGTCGTCGAGTTCTTCCAACCCGCCGACGGTGCGAGCAACCGCAATCACATGCGCACCGGCCGCGGCAAGCTCCCTGGCGATGAAATAGCCGATACCGCGCGAGGCGCCGGTGACGACCGCGACGCGGCCGGAGAGGTCAAGGGCAGAAATCATGAGGTCACTCTGAAGATCAAAGGTTACGGAGACCAGCTACTATCATAACCGGTCGGAAACCAGATTCCCCGACGCAGGTAATGGCCGATATTCGGCCTGACATGGTTCTGGTCCAGGGTGTCCAGATCGGGGATGATCTCGATCCTGTAGGCGGTTGGAAATTTTCCGCTGGCAAACAACCGTGTTTTGGCGAGATCTACCGCATCCGTTTCGTCTTCTGCGGTGATGCCGACGCCCATCGGAAAACCGTGGCGGCGTCCTGCTTCAAAATCCAGCCAGAACAGCTTCAGCATTGAAGCAGCGTCTGCTAAGACCCGCCGGCCGCTAACAGCGACAGCGTGCGCACATTGTCGGAGCCTTCGAAGTCGGCAAGCCGGGTCGGATACTGGCCGGTGAAGCAGGCGTCGCAGAATTGCGGCTGCTCGTTGTCGCGGCCGGCCTCGCCGACGGCGCGGTAGAGCCCGTCGATCGACAGGAAGCCGAGCGAATCGACGCGGATGAACTCGGCCATCTCCTCCACCGACATGCGCGACGCCAGCAGCTTCGACTTTTCCGGTGTGTCGACGCCGTAAAAGCAGGAGGCGCGCGTCGGCGGCGAAGCGATGCGCATATGCACTTCCTTGGCGCCGGCATCGCGCACCATCTGGACGATCTTCTGGCTGGTGGTGCCGCGCACGATCGAATCGTCCACCAGCACCACGCGCTTGCCTTCGATCATGCGGCGGTTGGCGTTGTGCTTGAGCTTGACACCCATGTGGCGGATCGAATCGCCGGGCTGGATGAAGGTGCGGCCAACATAGTGATTGCGGATGATGCCGAGCTCGAACGGAATGCCCGCGGCCTGCGAAAAGCCGATCGCCGCCGGCGTGCCCGAATCCGGCACCGGCACGACGATGTCGGCCTCGACCGGACTTTCCTGCGCCAGCTCGGCGCCGATGCGCTTGCGCACTTCATAGACGTTGCGGCCTTCGACCGACGAATCCGGCCGCGCGAAATAGACATATTCGAAGATGCAGAAGCGGGTCTTCTGCGGCTCGAACGGGAACAGGCTTTCGATGCCCTTGCTGGTGACGACGACCATTTCGCCGGGCTTCAGGTCGCGCACGAAACGCGCACCGATAATATCGAGCGCGCAGGTCTCGGAGGCGAGAATCCAGGCGCCGTCGAGATCGCCGAGCACCAGCGGGCGGATGCCGAGCGGGTCGCGGCAACCGATCATCTTCTTGGACGTCATCGCCACCAGCGAGAAGGCGCCTTCGACTTGGCGCACCGCATCGATGAAGCGCGAATTCAGGTCGCGCTCTTTGCTGGTGGCAACCAGGTGCAGGAGCGTTTCGGTGTCGGAGGTGGAAGAGAAGATGGCGCCTTGCTTCTGCAGGGCGCGCTGAACGGTCATGGCGTTGGTGAGATTGCCGTTATGGGCGACGGCAAAGCCGCCATCGGCAAGTTCGGCGAAGAAAGGCTGGATATTGCGCAGACCGGCGCCGCCGGTGGTGGCATAGCGTGTGTGGCCGATGGCACGGTTGCCCTGCAGGCTGTCGATGACACGCTGCTTAGTAAAGGTGTCGCCGATCAGGCCGACATGGCGTTCGACATGGAATTGGGTGCCGTCATAGGAAACGATGCCGGCCGCTTCCTGGCCTCGATGCTGCAACGCATGCAGACCGAGCGTTACGATGGCTGCGGCGTCCTGCCGGCCGAAAATGCCGAACACGCCGCATTCGTCGTGGAAATGGTCGTCGGCTTCGGCGGAAAGCACGTCGTCTGCGTCTGCCACTGAGGCTGCCATTGGGGCTCAAGCTCCGCTAAAGTCGCCATATAAGGTCATAGCGCATCGAAAGCAACGCACGTCGTGCGGCGTTCACATGATCGACAGTCTTGAGCCTCGCAAGTCTGTCGAAATCAGTTTGCCGGCGCCGGGTTTGCAGGTGCCGGCGTCGCGGGCGCATTGTCGGCCGGCGGCGCATCGCTGTCGTCGGGTGCCGGAGCAGTGGCGTCGTCGCCGGCGGCAGGGGCTTCCGCTGCAGGCGCGTCGGGGGCCAGAGGCGTCTCGGTGGCCGGCTGATTCGGATTGAGCTTGTTGAGGATGGCGTTTTCCGGATCCTCGGGCAGCAGGCTTTCGAGCTTGGCGCCGATCGATTCGAGCAACGGCTTTGACTTGGCGTTGGCAATCCAGCCTGGAGCCTTGGCGCCGGCCAGCCAATTGAAGAAAAGCAGCGCGACAGCGACGACCAGGATGCCGCGCGCCGCGCCATAGAGGAAGCCAAGTGTACGATCGAGCGCGCCGATCCTGGAATCGATGATCCAGTCGGCGAGCTTCATGGTGATGACCGAAACGACGATCAGCGCGACAATGAAGACGATACCGGCGGCCGCCGCCATGGCGGCCTTTTCGTTGTCGACATAGGGCTGAATGTAAGGCAGCACCGGCTTGTAGAAGAAGAAGGCGGCGGCCGCGGCGGCTGCCCAGGAGATGATCGACAGGATCTCGCGCGAAAAGCCGCGAACCATAGCGAGCATCGCCGAGACCAGGGTGAAGCCGACGAGAATTCCGTCAAGCAGCGTAATCGGCATGTTTTTCGCCCCACTCCGATCTCTTTTTCACGACTCGACGAGCCGCATCACTCTTGCTCGTCGGCGCGGCTGCGCCGAGAGCCGGCTATGCGCGCCACGAGATCGGCAAGCTCGGTGGGCTGGAAAGCGCCGGCTCCGATCCCCCCGACCCCATTACCACCAACAAGTTCCTCGCTGCCCAAGGGCAGAACCGCGCGTCCGAAACCCAGCTTTTCGGCTTCCTTGAGGCGCTGCTGCGCATGCGCAACCGGCCTCACCGCACCCGAAAGGCTGATTTCGCCGAAATAGACGCAATCGGCGGGAAGGGCAAGACCGGTGAGCGAGGAAACCAGTGCCGCCGCCACCGCCAGGTCGGCCGCCGGCTCCGAAATGCGGTAGCCGCCGGCAACGTTGAGATAGACGTCGTGCGTGCCGAAGCGGACGCCGCAATGGGCTTCCAGAACCGCCAGGATCATCGACAGCCGGGCACCGTCCCAGCCGACGACGGCGCGGCGCGGTGTGCCGAGCGACGATGGCGCTACGAGCGCCTGGATCTCGACCAGCACCGGCCGTGTGCCTTCCATGCCGGCGAAAACCGCCGCACCCGGCGACTTCGCGTGGCGTTCACCGAGGAAAAGCTCGGACGGGTTGGCGACTTCCCTCAAGCCCTTGTCCGACATTTCGAAGACGCCGATCTCGTCGGTTGGCCCGAATCGATTCTTGACCGTGCGCAGGATGCGGTAGTGGTGGCCGCCTTCGCCTTCGAAATAGAGCACCGCGTCGACCATGTGCTCGACAACGCGTGGGCCGGCGATCTGGCCCTCCTTGGTGACGTGGCCGACCAGAACGATCGCCGCCCCTGTGGATTTTGCATAGCGGATCATCGCCTGGGCGGCGGCACGCACCTGGGTCACCGTGCCGGGCGCCGAATCGGCCATATCGGTCCACAGCGTCTGGATCGAATCGAGAATGACCAGATCCGGCCGCTTGCCATCGGCGATGGTGGCGAGGATGTCCTCGACATTGGTTTCGGCGGCGAGCTCGACCGGGGTGTCGGCGACGCCGAGCCGCTGGGCGCGCAGCCTGATCTGCGCGACCGCCTCTTCGCCCGAGACATAGACGATGCGGTGGCCCTTTGCCGCCAGCGCGGCCGCGGCCTGGGTGAGCAGCGTCGACTTGCCGATGCCGGGATCGCCGCCGACCAGCAGCGCCGAGCCGCGCACGAAGCCGCCGCCGGTGGCGCGGTCGAGTTCGCCGATGCCGGAGACGATGCGCGGCGCGTCCTCGATGTCGCCGGAGAGGCTGGTCAGCACCACCGCGCGGCCCTTGCGTGCATTGCGCGTACTGGCCGGGCCGGAACCTATGCCGCCTGACGTGCCTTCCTCGACCAGCGTGTTCCACTCGCCGCAGGCATCGCATTTGCCGGCCCAGCGCTGATGCACCGAACCGCAATTCTGGCAGATGAACTGAATGCGGGATTTGGCCATCAGGCGCGGCCTGCGGCAATTGAAAGACAGGTCGGCGGGACAGCGCCCCCCTCTGTCCTGCCGGACATCTCCCCCTCAAGGGGGAAGATTGGCAGCTCCGATATTGCCGCACATCTAGCAGCATTGACGATTGCCGAAAGCCGAAATGACATCCGATCTCCCCCCTTGAGGGGGAGATGTCCGGCAGGACAGAGGGGGGTGCGAAGGAATGAGACCTGTATCAAGAGGTCACTCGAACCGATCCGGCAAATGATGCTCTTCCGCAAGGTCCGAGAAGCGGGTGAATTCGCCCTGGAAGGCGAGGCTGACCGATCCCGTTGGGCCGTGGCGCTGTTTGGCGACGATGACCTCGGCCTTACCGCGCATCTCGTTCATCTCGTGTTCCCATTTGATGTATTCGTCGGTGCCCGGCTTCGGCTCGCGGTTCTTCAGATAATATTCCTCGCGGTAGACGAACAGCACCACGTCGGCGTCCTGCTCGATGGAGCCCGATTCGCGCAGATCCGAAAGCTGCGGGCGCTTGTCGTCGCGGCTCTCGACCTGGCGCGACAGCTGCGACAGCGCGATGATCGGCACCGCCAGCTCCTTGGCTAGTGCCTTGAGGCCGGTGGTGATCTCGGTGATTTCCTGGACGCGGTTTTGCGAGGATTTCGCGCTCGATCCCTGCATCAGCTGGATATAGTCGATAACGATGACGTCGAGGCCGCGCTGGCGCTTCAGGCGACGCGCGCGGGCCGACAGCTGAGCGATGGAAATTCCGCCGGTCTGGTCGATGAACAGCGGGATTTTCTGCATTGTCTGCGAGCAGGCGACCAGCTTTTCAAAATCCATCTCGCTGATCTCGCCGCGCCGGATTTTCGACGACGGGATTTCCGTCTGTTCGGAAATAATGCGGGTGGCCAGCTGTTCGGATGACATTTCGAGCGAAAAGAAGCCGACGACGCCGCCATTGGCCGCCTTGAACGAGCCGTCCGCCTGCTGCGCCGGGACATAGGCCTCGGCGATGTTGAAGGCGATATTGGTGGCGAGCGAGGTCTTGCCCATGCCGGGGCGGCCGGCAATGATGATCAGGTCGGACGACTGCAGGCCGCCCATGCGGCGGTCGAGATCGCGCAAGCCGGTAGCAACGCCCGACAAATGCCCGTCGCGCATATAAGCCGCATTGGCCATGTCGACCGCCGTCTTGACGGCATCGGTGAAGCTCTCGAAGCCGCCATCGTAGCGGCCGGTTTCGGCCAATTCGAACAGGCGCCGCTCGGCATCCTCGATCTGGTCGGAGGGCGACATGTCGACCGGCGCGTCATAGGCGATGTTGACCATGTCCTCGCCGACAGTGATTAGCGCGCGCCGCGTCGCCAGATCGTAGATGGCGCGGCCATAGTCGGTGGCGTTGACGACGGTGACGGCCTCGACCGCCAACCGCACGACATATTGCGCCACCGTCATGTCGCCGACCTTCTCGTCGGCCGGCAGGAAGGTCTTCAGCGTGATCGGCGTCGCGATCTTGCCCATGCGGATGAGCTCGGCCGCGACCTCGAAGATCTTTCTATGCAGCGGCTCGTAGAAATGGCCGGCCTTCAGGAAGTCGGAGACGCGGTAGAAGGCATCGTTGTTGACCAGTATGGCGCCGAGCAGCGCCTGCTCGGCCTCGATATTGTTCGGCGCCTCGCGATAGAGCGGTGTTTCCGCCACGCCGAATTTTCGTGCTGCCTCTGCCATGATGTCCCCGGTCCTGATCCCCGTCTCTCGATATCAGAACGAGACAAGTCGGTGATGACTTATCTGCATCAGTCCCAAACCAACCAACTTTGATGCCCGCGATTCACAGCCAGGATCTTTCGGTGGAAAGAATCTCGATTGACTCGAATCAAGATGGCGAGCCTAGCCGTTCTCAGGCGAGAACAAAACAGGAAAATAGCTGCCGGTCATTCCGGCAAGGCATCACCCCAATCCAGTCGCCGCGCGGCCTTGAACGTCTCGCCGTCGCGCTTGGTGAACAGTCGCTCGGCAGCACCCCCATCCTGTTCGCAAAGCTTCAGCAAGACCTTGCCGGAGCCCGACTTCGGCGGTGCGATCACTCGCGCTCGAGGCGGAGCGGCCGGATGGCGGGAGGCCGCGACAAAGATGAATTTCTCGTCCTCCCACGGCACCTCGGCATCCTTGGCCAGACGGTGTAGGCGCGAGCGGGCGACGCGGCGGGCGAAATGGCACCAGTCGGGGGCGACGAGCGGACAGGGCGCCTCATGCGGGCAGGGCGCAAGCACGTGCGCGCCCGCCTCGATCAGCTGCCGCCGCACGGCAAGAATACGCTGCCAGCCGGCCGGCGTGCCCGGCTCGACCACC
Organism: Mesorhizobium sp. M0522; assembly: GCF_040321085.1. Lineage (NCBI taxonomy): Bacteria > Pseudomonadati > Pseudomonadota > Alphaproteobacteria > Hyphomicrobiales > Phyllobacteriaceae > Mesorhizobium > Mesorhizobium sp. M0522. The sequence goes on along the minus strand of NZ_JAMYQW010000007.1, from coordinate 27,550 downwards.
AGCAGCGTGTCTGCGGTCAGCTGCCAGAGCCGGTCGATGAGTTTTGCCAGCGATGCCGGCGCGATCTCATCCAGCACATAGGCTGAAGTCACCAACTCGGCCGGCTCCAGATCGACCACCAGGTCGATGGTGATGTCGCCGGTCCGCCAGGCGGTCCTGGCCGTGATCGCATCCGCGGCAAGTGCTTCGCCGACCCTTCGTACCGCGGCGCCGGCCTCGAGTAGCACCGCCTGTTCGAGATCCGGCCAGAGATTGATTGTGGCCCAAAGCACCGTGCCAGGGCCGGCGCCGACATCGAGCAAGGTCTTCGGAGCATAGTCGGGCCGAGACTCGCCCACCGCATCGAGGCTGGCGCGAACGGCCGCGTAGGTCGCCGGTAGCCGCGTTGCCAGATAGGCCTTCACCGCCATGTCTTCGGCCATGTGCAGGCGACCGTCGCGCAGCTCTGCGCGGTAGCGGTCCGACAGCGTCTTTGCCGCTTGCTTAAGCATCGGCAACGGCACCTGTTCGAGAAGGCGGTCGACGCCTTGTCTAAGCGGGACGGGCAGTTCCATCGCTTAGGCAGTCCGAGGTGCGAGCAGAATGACCGAGGCGCCAACGATGCAGATCGCGGCACCGGCAAGATCCCAGCGGTCGGGGTGCACGCCTTCCGCCAGCCACAACCAGGCCAGCGAGGCGGCAATGTAGATGCCGCCATAGGCGGCATAGGCCCGGCCCGCCGCGCTGGTGTCGACCAGCGCCAGCAGCCACGCGAATAGCACGAGCGAGACGAGACCGGGCGCCAACCACAGCGGCGACTTGTCCAGTCGCCACCACGCCCAGAACGAAAAGCAGCCGGCGATCTCGGCAAGTGCGGCGGCGACGTAGAGGAGGTAGGTCATGAAGGTCCTGCGTTGACGGGACCCTTTTCAGCGTGCCGGCCGGCAATGACAAGTGGCAATGGCGTGATGCCGGCAGTCTACTCCGGATCCGCCACCTTGCGGCGGCGAGTGGGCTTGGCCACCGGAGCCTTTTCGCGACGTCCAAGATCGCGCATCTCCAGCGCCTTCTCGCAACTGGCCATGTAGTCGCGCGTCATCGGCAGCGTGTCGTTCTTCTTGGCAATCTGGATCTGGAAGATCACCAGATCCTGCCAGCGGAAGGCAGCTTCCGAGGCGGCAAGATAGAACTCCCACATGCGGCAGAAGCGCTCGTCATAAATCGCCTTGGCCTTGTCGCGGTTGGCCGCGAAGCGCTCGCCCCAATGCTTCAGTGTCTCGGCATAATGCAGCCGCAGAACCTCGATATCGGTGACGACGAGCCCCGATTTTTCGATGGCCGGCATCACTTCGGATAGCGACGGGATGTAGCCGCCCGGGAAGATGTACTTGCGGATGAAGGCGCTGGTTGCCCACGGCACGCCGGAGCGGCCGATCGTGTGCAGCAGCATGACGCCGTCCGGCTTCAGCAGCGTCGCCGACTTGTCGAAGAAGGTGCGGAAATGATTGACCCCGACATGCTCGAACATGCCGACGGAGACGATGCGGTCGAAACGCTCATTGAGCTCGCGATAGTCCTTGATGTCGAAATGCACCCGGTTTTGCAGGCCTTGCGCATGGGCGCGGTCGGTGGCGACGCCGTGCTGCTCGGTCGACAGCGTCACGCCTTGCACGTCGACGTCGAACGCCTTGGCTAGATAGAGCCCAAGCCCACCCCAGCCGGAGCCGATATCAAGAACCGTCTGGCCGGCCTTCAGCCTGAGCTTGGCGGCGATATGGCGCTTCTTGGCCGCTTGTGCCTCGTCGAGCGTCATGTCCGGCTGCTCGAAATAGGCGCAGGAATATTGCATGTCCTCATCGAGGAAGAGGCGGTAGAGGTCGCCCGACAGATCGTAATGGCGCTGCACGTTGCGGCGCGCCCGCGACGCCGTGTTGATCTGCTGCAGGCGCCGGAAGGCGTGGCGCAGACCTTCGATCGCCTTCGACCAGGTGGCATCGATACCGCCGCTGCCCATGTTCTGGAAGGCAATCCGCATCACCCCCAGCACGCCGCCCTCGAGAATGTCGAGTTCACCGTCCATGTAGGCTTCTGGCACCGCCAGCATCGGATCGAAGGTTATTGCGCGCTCGGCATGCCTTGTCTTGATGTGCATGTGCACCGGCTCGCCGCTGCCGTCACCGAAAGTCACCATCGAGCCTTGCGGCCCTGTCACCTTGAGATTGCCTATGCGGACCAGGCGGTCGAGAACGCGTTTCAGCAGAATATTCATGACCAATTGTCCCCTCTCGGCCAGACATGCTGTCCTATTCTGCATCAAGATATAGGGGTTCGAAAAGTTCCATTTGGCATAAAAATGCCCGGGTACGAGGCCCGGGCATTGGTCCAGAATAGCGATTAGCCGGCGAATGCCGACGAATGACGATCAGCGGTTGTCTTCGCCGCCTTCGAACTCCGCATTCGGATCGAAGAAGTTTTCCGGCCGCGCATTATCGTTGATGTCCTCGCCGTAGATGGCTTCGGCGGTGGTCAGTGTTTCGCCCTTGGCCTGGCGCTCGGCTTCGTCGGCCGTGCGGGCAATGTTGAGCGTGATGGTAACCTCGACTTCCGGGTGCAGCGCGATCGCCACATTGGTGACGCCGATGGTCTTGATTGGCTGGTTGAGCAGGATCTGGTTGCGGTTGACCGAAAAACCTTCCGCCGTCACCAGCTCGGCGATGTCGCGCGTCGAGACCGAACCATAAAGCTGACCGGTTTCGCCAGCCGAGCGCACGGCGATGAAGCTCTTGCCGTCGAGCTTTTCTGCAATCTGCGCGGCTTCGGACTTGCGCTCCAGGTTGCGGGCTTCGAGCTGGGCCCGCTGTCCCTCGAACTTCTTCTTGTTAGCTTCGTTGGCGCGCAGCGCCTTGCCTTGCGGCAGCAGGAAATTGCGGGCGAACCCGTCCTTGACCTTGACGGTATCGCCCATCTGGCCGAGGCGGGAAACGCGTTCGAGAAGAATGACTTCCATGGTTTTGTTCCTTCGCTTGGGCACCTATCCTCAGGATCGGCGCCGAATTGTCTGGAACAGGTCAGGAAGCTGGGGCGTCATCGCCTGTGTCGCTGTCCTGCCTGTCGCGGCAGTTAGGATCTCTTGTCGAAATCCAACCCGGGATTTGATGTTCGATCCGGCTACGACCGTCGTGGCCGGTGAAAAAGCGGGCGGCGAACCGCCCGCTGGCTAGACCATGATCCCGAAAAGTGGAAACCGGTTTTCGGATAAGATCATGGTCAACTAATCAGTGTTAGCGGACCACGTAGGGCAGCAGGCCGAGGAAGCGGGCGCGCTTGATCGCCTTGGCGAGCTCGCGCTGCTTCTTCTGGCTGACGGCGGTAATACGCGATGGCACGATCTTGCCGCGCTCGGAGATGTAGCGCTGCAGAAGCCGCACGTCCTTGTAGTCGATCTTCGGCGCGTTGGCGCCGGAGAACGGGCAAGTCTTGCGGCGGCGGTGGAAGGGGCGCCGGGTTGGGATCTGGTTGATGTCGACCATTATTCTGCGGCTCCTTCAAAGCCTTCGCGCGGACGGCGCGGGCCACGATCGGCACCGCTATCGCCGAAGCTGCGCGGCGGACGATCACCACGGTCACCGCGATCGCGGTCGCCGAATGAGCGCGGGCCACGATCGCCACGGTCGCGGTCGCCGAAGCCGCCGCGTTCCGAGCGCTCTTCGCGCTTCTGCATCATTGCCGACGGACCTTCCTCATGCGCATCGACCTTGATGGTCAGGAAACGCAGCACGTCCTCGGACAGGCCCATCTGGCGCTCCATCTCATTGAGCGCGGCCGGCGGGCAGGTGATGTCCATGAGTGTATAATATGCCTTCCGGTTCTTGTTGACCCGGTAGGTGAGGGACTTCAGTCCCCAGTTCTCGACCCGGCCGACGGACCCGCCATTCGCGGTAATGACGCCCTTGTACTGTTCGACAAGCGCATCGACCTGCTGCTGCGAGAGGTCCTGCCGGGCAAGAAACACATGTTCGTATAGAGCCATAGTGTTCGTGCCTTTCTTCGTTTCTCTCCCGGTTCCCGGCGGCAAAAGCCTCTGCAACTTCTCTGACCCGCAATCCTTGCGAAGGCGGGGAAGAAAGGAGCATGACGAGACGGTCGAGAGCGGAGACACGGGAGGCGGAAGCGCTTCTCGCTTCACACGAAGGTTTCGAAAAACCTCCGGCCCTCCGTTCAGCCCCCAGCAAGGACCGGCAGATTGCGGGCGTCTATACAGGAATTTGACCGCAAAGCAAGGCCAAACGACAGGGCAAACGGCCCTACCGTCCCAGAGCGCCACGGGCCTCGACGGCAAGGCTTACGGATTTCCTGAAACCGGACCTTAACCACCATGCGAAGTTCCAGCACCGGCGGGCGTGGCGGCAACCCGTCGTTCATCATGCGGATGCAAAAGCAAACAGTCTGCGCGAGGTCGGCAGCAAGGCGGTTTTGGGGACAAAAATGCTTTTCGAGAAATTCTGCCGTTCGAAGAGCGGCAACTTTGCCCTGATGCTGGCGTTCGGGCTGCCTGCGGTTCTGACCGCCGTCGCCTTTGCCGTGGACGTGTCCACCTTGATGAGGGCCAAGGTCAGCTTGCAGAACGCGCTCGATGCCGCGAACCTTGCATCTTCGCATCTCGGCGACATCGAGGCTTCGCGCAAGGACGTCTTCGACCGCTACTTCCAGACCAATGTCGCCGGCCACAGCGAGTTGAGGAACGCCGAAGCGACGCTTACCGTGGAAAGGGGCCTCAATTACATCCAGACAAAGGCTGTCGCCATGGCGGACGTCAATTTGAACTTCGCCTTCCTGTTCGGCAACGACAAGCGCATCACCGTCGATGCCGGCGCCGTCGAATCGACCAATCAGCTCGAAGTCGTGCTGGCGCTCGACAATACCGGGTCGATGGCCAGCAACGATCGCATCGGCGCATTGCGGACGGCGGCGACGGCCCTGATCGATATGCTCGAAGCGGCGAAGTCGCCGACGCGCAGCGTACGTGTCGCGGTGGTGCCGTTCGTCACCGCGGTCAACGTCAAGGGCGAGGACTACGATCCGGCCTGGATCGACATGGCCGGCAAATCGCCGAACAATGGCGCCAATTTCCCCTTGGTCGGCGGCAAGCGCGTCAACCATATGGACCTGTTCAAGCAATTGGGCGTCGAATGGAGAGGCTGCGTCGAAGCGCGGCCCGGAACCAACAATGTTTCCGACATTTCGCCCGACCAAAACAAACCGGACACCCTGTTCGTACCCTATTTCGCGCCGGACGATCCAGGTAACGCTAAAAATCCAACCAGCTCCTACGGCAATTCAGCGACCGGCTACAACAATTCCTATCTCGACGATACCGTTGTCACCGTGCTTCCCGGCCTCACCAGCGACATGGCGAAGTACAGTGTTTCGACGATGAAGCTGATCAACGACAAGAGAGGCCCACTGACTATCGGCCCAAACCGGGCCTGTCCGACGCCGATAGTGCCGCTGACCGATGATTTCGACAAATTGCGGAAGGCCGTCGGTGAGATGATCGAATGGAACGGCTCGGGGACCAATGTTTCGGAAGGCTTGTCATGGGGGATGCGGGTGCTCTCGCCGGAACCGCCTTACAGCGACGGCGCGCCGTTCAGGGCGTCAGGCACGACCAAAACGGTGCTGCTGCTCACCGACGGCGAGAATGTTGTCTATGGCGCGAAGGATACGCCACAGAAGTCGGACTATGGCTCCTACGGATTCCTGGCCTCGGGTCGGTTTGGATCCAGCGACCAGACCGCGGCTGCGCGCAATGTCGACGATTGGACAACCAATGTATGCAACACATTGAAGAAGCAGGACGTGCAGATATTCACAGTGCTGCTGCAGGCCGACACCGCAGCCAACCGCAAGCTCTACGAGGCCTGCGCATCGTCGCCGTCGGATTATTACCCGACCAACGACGTCAGTCAGCTCGAAAGCGTCTTCCTGAAAATCGGAAGCTCGATTTCGCAGCTGCACTTGACGAACTGAACGACGTCGGCCGCCGCTGCTCAACTCGTGTGTGCAGCCACTTTGCCTGTGGTTTCGGGGAAGAAATCGGGCGCCGCATGGCGCTTGCCGAACATCATGTCGTATTGCAGCAGACGGAAGTCGCGGATTGCCGGATCGATCTCTTTCTGACGCGACCAATCGGGGGTGGCGTCGCCACCCGGTGCCAAAAGCAAATTGCGGTCGATAACGCGGTAGCGCTCTCGCAACTGTCCGAGGAAGCCGGTGTAATAGGGATGGCTGATCCCGGCTGTCTTCAGGATATGGTAGGGCAGGAAGGACGGGCTGACGGCGCCCAGATCCTCGGCCGGGCCGCTGCGATTCGACCAGACGATCAGCGGCGTCTGGTGGTGCAGCAGCATCTGGTCGGCCGCCTCCTTGCGCGGCGCAACATTGTCCTTCAGGAAGCCGGTCTCGACGTAGACCGGCCCAAGCGGCGGCAGATGGTCGCCGAAGAACGCGATGACGGTCGGCCGCTCGCGGTTCTTCGCCCATTCGATCAGCCGCTCGAGGCCGCGGTCCGCGTCAGAAGAGCCTTCGGCATAGCTCAACAGCGATTCACGCGCCCATTGGCTGATCGGCGCCTGCACCTTGTGGGTCGGATTGTTATAGCGATACGGCTCATACGGCCCGTGGTTCTGCAGGCTGACGGCGAAAAAGAAGACCGGCTCGGCGCTGGTATCGGCTTCGTGGATGATCTCGTCGGTCATCGCAGCGTCCGACGCGAGCGGTCCGCGCTTCTGCATGGGCGGCAACGTCTCCTCGGACTTGAAGTCGTTGAAGCCGAAATCGGCATAGACGGCCCCCCGGTTCCAGAACCAGTTAGTGCCGGGATGGATAGCGCGCGCCCGGTAGCCTTGACTTTTCAGGAAGGTCGCCAGCGAGGGAGTCGGTGTCCGCACATATTGCTGGTAGGGAATGCTGCCCGCCGGCAGGAAGGCGTTGGAAAAGCCGGTCAGGGCCTCGAACTCGATGTTGGCCGTCATGCCGCCGAACTCGGGCGAGAACATGTAACCCGTGCGCAGTGCCCGCACATTGGGGATAGGGTCGGGCGTGATGGTGACGCCGGGTAGCTTGGTCGGATCCCAGAAGGATTCGCTCATGACGACGATGATGTCGGGCTTCTCGGCGGGTACCGAAGCCGTCACCTGCGGTTTGCCGATCGCTTCGATCGCCTTGCCGGAATAGCCGGGCGGCGCCGAGACATGCGCCATCGGGACGTTCAGCGCGAAGGCGAGCGCAAAACCGTTCGAGGCATAGTTTTCCTTCTGGTCCCACATGATCGGGATGATCTGCAGCCGGTCGCGTGTCCACGAGAAAGTGGCATAGTCCATGATGGAGACGAAGAAGGCGATCAGCGGCACCGTCAGCGTCAGCCGGGCAAGGCGGCCCTTGTGGCTGAGTGCCGGAACGCGGCGGCGCCATAGCCGCCAGCCATAGACGAGCAGCGACAGCCCGCCGACGATGCCGATCGCCAGGGCAATGGCGGTTCCCGGGCGATCGCGTACCAGAAGCGGCATCAGTGCCACGATCTGCCGGGAATAGAGGAAATCGGTCGGATAGAGCGGATCGCCGAGATACAGCGACTTCTGGTGGCCGACGAACGCCAGCGACAATGTCAGCGGCGCGACGATCATCAGGCTCTGGTGACTGCGGCCGAGCACGGCGTCGAGGCCGATGAGGATCAGCGCAAAAATGATGATCGTGGTCCAGCCGGGTTTGAAAGGCTGCAGAAAGAAATCAATGGTGCCGGCAAAGTTGCCGCGCACGATCAGTTCGATGGCAAACACAAGGATGGCCGCAGCCAGCAAGCTGATAAGGCCATAGCGGATGACAGGCCATTTGCGCGCCGGCAGATAGCCGGTCGACGGATCGCCTTCAAGAAACTGGGGCGCCGCCTCGGCTGCGCTCTGCTTGGTCTTTGCCACTTCAATAGTTCCCCGGCCCGCAACAAAAGCGTCACTCGATTGTCATCGAACTGTCACGCAAAGCTTAGCGCCTGCGGCGGAAATAAGAAGAGCCAGCAAACAAATCGTGAGCGGTTTTCATCATGAGTGATCGCCAAAAAGCCTGCCGAAACAGGCACTCGGCCGATATTACGCGATCAAGGTTGGACTTGACTTGGCCGCACGCCTTGCGTCACAGGCAACGAGAACCAGCAGCTGGGAGCCGCCGATGGCCATCGCATTCACCTTTCCGGGGCAGGGCAGCCAGGCTGTCGGCATGGGCAAGGACCTCGCCGATACCTTTGTGGAATCGCGGCGGATCTTCGAGGAAGTTGACGACGCGCTCGGCGAAAACCTATCGAAGCTGATCTGGGAAGGCCCGGAAGAGACGCTGACGCTGACCGCCAACGCCCAGCCGGCGCTGATGGCGGTGTCGCTTGCCGCAATCCGGGCGCTGGAGGCGCGCGGCTTCTCCCTGAACGGCAAGGTCACCTATGTCGCCGGCCACTCGCTCGGCGAATATTCGGCACTTGCGGCCGCAGGTTTCGTTTCGGTCGCCGACGCCGCCCGGCTGTTGCGCATCCGCGGCAATGCCATGCAGGCGGCTGTGCCGGCCGGCGAGGGCGCCATGGCGGCGATCATCGGGCTGGAACAGGCCGACGTCGAAGCCGCTTGCGCAGAGGCCGCCCAGGGCGCCGCCAAAGATCCCGCACAAGCCTTGGTTTGCCAGATCGCCAATGACAATGGCGGCGGCCAGCTGGTGATCTCCGGCGCCAGGCCAGCGGTCGAACTGGCGGCGAGGCTATGCACGGAGAAGGGCGCCAAGCGGGCGCTGATGCTGCAGGTCTCGGCGCCCTTCCATTCGGCATTGATGAAGCCTGCGGCCGAGATCATGCGGGAGGCGCTGGCCGCCGTGACGAAGAGTGCGCCGGTCGTGCCGCTGGTCTCCAATGTTACGGTGACCCCGACGAGCGATCCCGACGAGATCGCCCGCCGACTCGTCGAACAGGTGATCGGGCGCGTGCGCTGGCGCGAAACGGTGGAGTGGTTCGGCAGCAACGGCGTTGTGACGCTTTACGAAGTGGGCGCCGGCAAGGTGCTGTCGGGGCTGGCCCGCCGCATCAACCGCGATATTGCCACCACTGCCATCGGATCCGCGGCGGATGTCGAGGCGGCGCTGGCGGCGCTTGCATAATCAACTGGCGATTTGACCCCGCTCCATGCGAAGGGTGTTCGCTCAGATCAGGAGGCAAGAATGTTCGAATTGACCGGCCGCAAGGCGCTCGTCACCGGCGCATCGGGAGGTATCGGCGAGGCGATCGCCCGCGTGCTGCACGGCCAGGGCGCCATCGTCGGCCTGCATGGCACACGTATCGAGAAACTGGAGGCGCTGGCCGCTGAACTGGGCGACCGGGTCAAGCTTTTCCCGGCCAATCTTTCCAACCGCGACGACGTCAAGGCGCTCGGCCAGAAGGCGGAGGCCGACCTCGAAGGCGTCGACATCCTCGTCAACAATGCCGGCGTCACCAAGGACGGGTTGTTCGTACGCATGGCTGACGCCGACTGGGATAGCGTGCTCGAGGTCAACCTGACCGCCGCGTTCCGGCTGACCCGTGAGCTTACCCATCCGATGATGCGGCGCCGCCATGGCCGCATCATCAACATCACTTCAGTGGTTGGCGTCACCGGCAATCCCGGCCAGACCAACTACTGCGCCTCCAAAGCCGGTATGATCGGCTTTTCCAAATCGCTGGCGCAGGAGATCGCCACCCGCAATATCACCGTCAACTGCGTCGCCCCGGGCTTCATCGAATCGGCGATGACCGCCAAGCTCAACGACAAGCAGAAAGAGGCGATCATGGCGGCGATCCCGACCCGGCGCATGGGCACGGGCGCCGAAGTCGCCTCTGCCGTCGCCTACCTAGCTTCCAACGAGGCAGCCTACGTCACCGGCCAGACCATTCATGTCAATGGCGGCATGGCTATGATCTAACACTTGGGAAAACGCTTCATTCCGTCTTGGATGCACGGGATTTTTCGTGTAATGCCGCCCGCAACCCGGCGGTTCGGGCAAAAACCGGTCCTGTTCCGCTGCGTTTCCGGCAGGACCATCTTTCAGCTTGATTAGCGGCATTCTGGCCGCTAACGAAGACAGACAACCAAAAGACGAGGATGGCCAAATGAGTGACACCGCAGAGCGCGTCAAGAAGATCGTCATCGAGCACCTTGGCGTCGATGCCGACAAGGTGACGGAGCAGGCGAGCTTCATCGATGATCTGGGCGCGGACAGCCTCGACACGGTCGAACTTGTCATGGCGTTCGAAGAAGAGTTCGGTGTCGAAATCCCGGACGACGCCGCCGAGACCATCCTGACTGTTGGCGATGCGGTGAAATACATCGACAAGGCCTCCGCCTGACGCTATTTGCAGTCATCACCGGGGAGGACCTGCGATGAGGCGTGTCGTCGTCACGGGCCTTGGGCTGCTTTCGCCGTTCGGCATGGGCTACGAGCACAGCTGGAAGGAGCTTCTGACCGGCCGCAGCGCAGCCAAGCGCATCACCGAATTCGAGGTGGAAGACCTTGCCTGCAAGGTCGCCCACGTCATTCCGCGCGGTGACGGCTCCAATGCCACTTTCAATCCTGAAGCCGTTCTCGAGCCGAAGGAACTGCGCAAGATCGGCGACTTCATCCTGTACGGGATCGCGGCCGCCGACGAGGCACTCAAGGATTCCGGCTGGCAGCCGAAGACGCACGAGGAACAGTGCGCCACCGGCGTGCTGATCGGTTCGGGCATCGGCGGCATCGAAGGCATCGCCGAGAATGCGATGATCCTCAAGGAACGCGGTCCGCGCCGCATCAGCCCGTTCTTCATCCCCGGCCAGATCATCAACCTCGTCTCCGGCCAGGTTTCGATCCGGCATGGGCTGAAAGGACCAAACCATGCCGTCGTCACCGCTTGCTCGACCGGTGCGCACGCCATCGGCGACGCCGCCCGGCTGATCATCTGGGGCGATGCCGACGTTATGGTCGCAGGCGGCGCCGAAGCGCCGGTGACGAGACTGTCGGTCGCCGGGTTCGCGGCTTGCCGCGCGCTCTCCACCGAGCGCAACGACGCGCCACAAACGGCCTCACGCCCCTATGATCGCGATCGCGACGGCTTCGTCATGGGCGAGGGCGCCGGTGTTGTCGTGCTCGAGGAGCTCGAACACGCCAAGGCCCGCGGCGCCAAGATCTATGCCGAGGTCACCGGCTACGGTCTGACCGGTGACGCCTATCACATCACCGCGCCTGCCGAAGACGGCGACGGCGCTTTCCGTTGCATGACCGCGGCGCTGAACCGGGCGAAGCTGACGCCGGCCGATGTCGACTACATCAACGCGCACGGCACCTCGACCATGGCCGATACGATCGAACTCGGCGCCGTCGAGCGGCTGGTCGGCAACGCCGCCTCGAAGATATCGATGTCGTCGACCAAATCGTCGATTGGCCACCTGCTGGGCGCGGCTGGTGCTGCCGAGGCGATCTTTTCGATCCTCGCCATTCGCGACAACATCGCGCCGCCGACCATCAATCTTGACAATCCGGAGCGCGAAACGGCGATCGACCTGGTGCCGCACAAGCCGCAGGCCCGGCAGATCGACGTGGCGCTGTCCAACTCCTTCGGCTTCGGTGGCACCAACGCCTCGCTCGTCTTCCAGCGCTACAATGGCTGACCGCTCTGCCGGTTTCCGTCTGCCGTCAATTTTGCCATATTCGCCCCTACTCTGCCCGAGGGGATTCGTCGCAAGATCAAATGGTAGGGCGCTATGAACACAAATCCGGCCGATAACGGGGAATTCGGGCAACGGGCAGCAACGCCCGGCCCGATCGTGCCGAAGACGGCCAGCGAGGCGTTGCGGCCCGAGGCCGGCACGCCGCCGCCGAAGCGCTCGCGTGCCTCGCGCAGCCAGTTCGTCGTGTTCATGAACTTCGTCATCTCTTCGGTGATGCTGATGGTGCTGGCGGCAGGCGTTGCGCTGTATTTCGGCAAGCAGGAGTTCAACGAGCCCGGCCCGTCGGCCAATGGCGACACTTTCCTGGTCAAGCCGAATAGCGGCGTCCAGGAGATCGCTGACCAGCTTGAGCGGCGAGGGCTGATCAGCGACGCCCGCATTTTCCGCCTTGGCGTGCGCGCCTTCGGCAATGATTCGGCCCTGAAGGCCGGCGAATACGAGATCAAGCCGCAGGCGTCGATGCACGATATCATGGAACTGCTGAAGAGCGGCAAGTCGGTGATGTATTCGCTGACTATCCCCGAGGGGCTGACGGTCGCGCAGGCGCTGCAACGGATCGCCGAGCAGGACGCGCTGACCGGCGATATGCCGTCGACCACTCCACCTGAGGGCAGCCTCGCCACCGACACGCTGCGTTTCACCCGCGGCGCAACACGCCAGCAGATGGTCGACAAGCTTCTGGCCGACCAGACGAAGCTGGTCGACGAGGTCTGGCAGCGCCGAGCGCCGGATTTGCCGATCGCCAACGTTGAGGATTTTGTCACCCTGGCCTCTATCGTCGAGAAGGAGACCGGCAAGGGCGATGAACGATCGCGCGTAGCCGCCGTCTTCCTCAACCGGCTGGCCAAGGGTATGCGGCTGCAGTCGGACCCGACCATCATCTACGGCCTGTTCGGCGGCAAGGGCAAACCCACCGACCGCCCGATCTATCAGTCGGACATCCAGAAGCCGACGCCCTACAACACCTATCTGATCAACGGCTTGCCGCCGACGCCGATCGCCAATCCCGGCCGTGCGGCGCTGGAGGCAGTCGCCAATCCGTCGAAGACCAGCGATCTCTACTTCGTCGCCGACGGCAGCGGCGGGCACGTCTTTGCCTCGACGCTCGATGAGCATAACGAGAATGTCGCTCGCTACCGGGCACTGCTGAAAAAGCAGGCGCAGGACGCCGCCAAGGCCGGAGCAACCAATACCGGAGCCGACACGCCGGCGGGAGCCATCGTTGACGATGCGGGCCCCACCGCCGCCCAGTAGGGCCGGACGCCATCAGGTTGGCCCTGTGCATGTCCGGGTGGATGTGCAAGGGCTGCTATGGCATTGAAATTCACATGATCCTGTCCGGAGAAAATCGCTCCGGCTTGAGGGGCATTCGGCAAAGGGACGCACGGCTACATGAACTTGCAGAGCATGACCGGTTTTGCGCGCAGTGTCGCCGAACACGACGGCACTTCGATTGCCTGGGAAGCCAAGTCCGTCAACGGCAAAAGCGTCGAGGTCAGGCTGCGGCTGCCGCAAGGTTTCGACCGGCTGGAGCCGGCCGTCCGGCAGACGGTGCAAAAGCGTTTTGCGCGCGGCAATTTCCAGATGACGCTGACCATTGGCCGCGCCGCCGGCGCTCAAGCGCAACCCGTGGTCAACGAGGCTTTCCTGAAGGATCTGGCGGAGTTGGCCAAGCGGCTGCAGGAGCAGTTCGGAGTAGCCCCTGCGGCGGCCGACGGGCTGCTTGCGCTGCGCGGCGTCCTCGACATTCCCGAAACCATCGAAACCGAAGAGGCGCGCAGTGCGCTCGATACCGCAATACTGTCGGCGCTGGAAGCAGCACTGAACGGGCTGCAGCAGGCGCGCCAGGGCGAAGGTGCGGCACTTCGTTCCCTGCTGTCCGGCCATATCGATGCCATCGAGGCGCTGACGCTGCGGGCCGAGGCCGATCCATCACGCGAACCGGCCACGATCCGCGAAAGGCTCGCCGAGCAGATCCGCCTGTTGATGGACGCGTCTGCCAACCTGGACGCCAGCCGGCTGCATATGGAAGCGGCGTTCCTGGCCACCAAGGCCGACATACGCGAGGAAATCGACCGGCTGAAGACGCACGTGGTGTCGGGGCGGGCACTGCTCGCCGGCGGTGGGGCCATCGGCCGCAAGCTCGATTTCCTGGCACAGGAATTCAACCGCGAATCGAATACGCTGTGTTCCAAGTCGAATGCTGCCGCGGTCACCGCCATCGGGCTGGAACTGAAGGCGGTCGTCGACCAGTTTCGCGAACAGGTCCAGAATCTGGAATGATCCCGATGCCAAGCCACATGACTGCCAAGCCCCATGACCGCTAGGGATGTGGGTTCCCGCATTCGGCGCCGCGGGCTGATGCTGGTCTTGTCGTCGCCGTCAGGCGCCGGCAAGTCGACGATTGCGCGCAATCTGCTGGAGAGCGATTCCAGCCTGGAATTGTCGGTCTCGGTCACCACGCGGCCACGCCGCGGCAGCGAGATCGAGGGCGTCCATTACCACTTCCGTACCATGCGCGAGTTCGAGCGGCTGCGCGATTCCGATGCGCTGCTCGAATGGGCGGAGGTGCACGGCAATTGCTACGCGACGCCGCGCGAGCCGGCTGAACAGGCGCTGGCCGAAGGCCGCGACATGCTGTTCGACATCGACTGGCAAGGCGCTCAGCAGCTCAAGGAGAAGATGCGCGCCGACATCGTCTCGATATTCATCCTGCCGCCATCGATGAAGGAATTGAAGGCGCGGCTGAAGCGTCGCGCCGAGGACCAGGAAGCGGTGATCGAGACGCGGCTCAAGAACGCCCGCAACGAGATCGAGCACTGGAAGGAATATGATTTCGTCATCGTCAACGACGATCTCGACCGCGCTTTCGCCGAGGTGCGGGGCATCGTCACGGCCGAACGGCTCAGACGCGATCGCCGGCCGGGCCTGTTCGATTTCGTCTCGGGGCTGCTCGACGAAAAGACGGATTGATCAAGGCGCTGTCCCCGCGACCAGGATCAGATTGCGGCTGAGCGCGGCGTCGCGCAGTTCCAATGCCGCGGCATATTCGGCGGAGCGGTACCAACGCCGCGCCGTGTCCATGTCGGGGAATTCCACGATGATCAGCGGCCCGGGAGACCAGTCGCCTTCCAAACTTTCCACCTCGCCGCCGCGTACCAGATAGCGCCCGCCATGCTGGGCGATGGAGGCAGCCGCGCGGGCGCGATAGGCTTCGATAGCCTCTGCGTCACGGATCGTGACGTCGGAAATGACATAGGCGGTCACTGTTTGTCTCCGGGCGGGGTTTGTCCGGCTATCTATGCCATGAGAGCGGAAATTCCACGCGGACGCTTCCCGGCATCACACCGCGTTGGTCAGGCGAACGAATTCCTCGACGCTGAGCGTCTCCGCACGCCTGGTCGGATCGATGCCGGCGCGGGTGAGCAGCGCCTCGCCGCCGAGGCTTTTCACGCTCTGCCGCAGCATTTTCCGGCGCTGGCCGAATGCCGCTTCGGTGACGCGGCTGAGCCGTTTCACCTCTGCCGGCAAGGGGTTGGCACGCGGCACAAGATGCACCACCGAGGACGTCACCTTGGGTGGCGGCGTGAACGCCTGCGGCGGTACGTCGAAGGCAATCCTCGCCTCCGTCCGCCAGCCGGCCAGCACGCCGAGCCGACCATAGGCCTCGCTGCCGGGGCTGGCTGCAATGCGTTCGGCGACCTCGCGCTGGAACATCAGCGTCATCGATGTGTAGAACGGCGGCCACTCGGTAACGGTCAGCCAGCGGATCAGCAATTCGGTGCCGATATTGTAGGGCAGGTTGGCAACGATTTTCGCCGACCCGCCGCTTCCCGGCACTCCTTTTGCAAGCGCTGCAAAATCAGCTTTCAGCGCATCGCCGGCTACGATCTCGAGCCGACCCGGATAGTGGTTCGCGATCTCGGCCAAGGCCGCCAGGCAGCGCTCGTCGCGCTCGATCGCGACGACCCGCCGGGCGCCGTTGAGGAGCAGGGCACGAGTCAGCCCGCCCGGACCGGGACCGACCTCGATAACCGTAACGTCGCTCAGGTCGCCGGCGGTTCGCGCAATCTTGCTTGTCAGGTTAAGGTCGAGCAGAAAATTCTGGCCCAGCGCCTTTTTCGCCTGCAGCCCATGGCGCTCGATCACCTCGCGCAGTGGCGGCAGGCCGTCTATGCTCATCGGGCTGGGCTCATCAGGCGGGCTCATCGGGTTAAGGCCATCGAATTTGGCTGATTGGGCTCAGGGCCTACGGCCTTTTCCCGGTATCGGCAAGAACACGAGCGAGTTTCAGCGCTGCAATCAGGCTGCCGGCACGGGCGATGCCCTTGCCGGCGATGTCGAAGGCGGTGCCGTGGTCGGGCGAGGTGCGGACGAAGGGCAGGCCGAGCGTGACGTTGACCGCCTCGTCAAACGCCAGCGCCTTGGCCGGGATCAGCGCCTGGTCGTGATACATACAGAGCGCCACGTCGTAGCCGGCGCGGGCGCGAGCATGAAACAGCGTGTCGGCCGGCAATGGCCCGAAGGCGTCGATCCCTTCCTGCCTCAGCCGGTCGACTGCCGGGCGCACGATCCGCTCGTCTTCGGTGCCCATGGTGCCGCCTTCGCCGGCATGCGGGTTGAGGCCGGCAATGGCGAGCCGCGGCTTGGCAATTCCGAAGCGGTTCGCAAGGTCGGCGGCGGTGATGCGGCCGGTGGCGACGATAAGGTCCGTCGTCAGCTCTTTCGGCACCTCGGCCAGCGCGATGTGGATGGTGACCGGCACGGTGCGCAGGTCCGGTCCGGCAAGCAGCATCACAGGCGTCACTTCGGTGCCGGTGTGAAGCGATGCCAGATGCGCCAGATATTCGGTGTGGCCGGGAAAGCGAAAGCCGGCGTCGTAGAGCGGCTTCTTGGCGATGGGGCAGGTGACGACCGCGGCAGCGCGGCCAGCCAGGCAGTCGGCAACGGCGCGGTCGATCGCCTCGATGATGCCGGCGGCGTTGGCTGGATCCGGGCGGCCGGGACTGTCGACGAAACGGGCAGCAAGCGCCACCACCGGCAGCGCGCGCGAAAACACCCCCGGCGCTAACGCCGGCGTCGTCTCGGCAATCGCGATATCGGTGCCGAGCCTGTGCGCCCGCGCGGCAATCAGTGCCGGATCGGCAAGGAGATAAAAAGACGGAACGCCAGCGCTATCGCGGGCCTGCCAAGCAGCGATGGCGATGTCCGGCCCCACGCCGGACGGATCGCCGACGCTCAACGCCAGCGGAAGCTCTGCGTCAGCCACGGCGCTTCGACTTCAGCGCTCGATTATGCGGGCTTTCTTCCGCAACTCCTCGACATATTTCTTCGAGAGTTCGTCGGCGTTCTTGTCGTTCGAACCTTCACTCTGGAACACCATCTGCGCGGCTTTGTCGTCTGACACTTCGCGCGACGAGCAGATGCCGATGAATTCGACACCGCGGTCGGTTTCGCGCGTCGTGGTGGCGCCGCCGACCTTTGTAGCCTTTATCTGCTCGGCCCAGTCCGCCGGCAATTGGGGCGCCAGCACCCGGCCGAGATCGCGAACGGTGACATCGATCAGGCCCTTGGCGAATTCGCGGGTGGTGTTGCAGCCGTTGAAGCGGGCGCGCATGGCATCGGCTTCGCGTTTGCGCTTGGCCAGCGTCGCGCTGCGCTCGGCCGCCGGCACCACGAAGATGACCTGCTGCAACATGTACTCTGTGGCGCTCGGTTTGCTGCCGCCTTTTTCGAGCATGCGCTTGACGAGGTCCTGCTCGCTCACGGCGCCGCCACCGTCTCCGGAACGGGAACGCGCGGTCAGCGCCTGGTTCCAGGCCATCTGCGCCCGGATAAAGTCCTTGAAATGCTCCTTGGTGACGCCGGATTGCGCCATCGCGCCGTCAAGCTGCTTGAGCGGCATCTTGTTGCTGGTGGCGAAACGCTGATAAGCGGCATCGACCTGCGCGTCGCTGATGCGGATGCCGAGCCGCCGGGCTTCGGCCAGGCGCAGCGTCTGGTCGATCATTTCCTGGCCGGCATCGCCCTTTCTGTGCTGCAGGCGCAGGAAAGCGGCCCGATGCTGGATGTCGCCGGTGGTTATCGGTATATTGTTGACGACGTATTTGATCTCGGTGGCGAAAACTGGCCGCGTCACCGCGGTGGTCGAGAACGCCACCAGCAGCGCGAACCCTGCCGAAAAGAGGTATTTCCTCATCGAAAGCATCCCAATTCCATCCCGATTCGGCCCAACCTATCCAGTTCAGGCCGTCAAAATTCGTGCCTGCTCTATGCGGCGAAACAATGTCGTCCGCCAGGCGCCCCGTTGCCGACCGCTGCCCGTTATTGAATGGTGTCGATGGAGCGTTGCGACGAGCCGAAATCGCCGAGCGTGCGGAACGACAGGTTGAAGCCGACGTTCTGCGATACTTCCTTGGTGTTCAGGTCACGTCTTTCCGAAAACGTCATCAAATAGGTAAAGCACGAATCACTATAGGCAAAGCCGACCCCGTCCTTGACCAGAACGCTCTGCTCCAGATCATATGTGCCGGTGCCAAAGACGCGCCAATTCTCGGCAAGATGTGTCGAGGCGCCGAGCGTAACCTCATGGCGATCGGTCGAGAAGCCATAGAGCGGCTGCGCCTGGATGAAGGCGTATTTGGCGCTCAGCGATACCGGCAGGCCTGAAAAGGCGGCCTTTACCTCAGCGCGGCGGATCTCGAAGCTTTGCTCGTCGAAACGGCCGCTGACCGAGCCGGAAAACCCGCTGGGGCTGTTGAAGCCGACAAGGCCGACATAGTCGGAGGTTGCAGTTTCAAGACCTGAATAGGCGCCGACATTGACCAGGTCCGGCGTGCCGAACGAGTTCTGGCCGCCGAGCTGGTAGGATTGGCCGAACACCGCATTGGTGCCCCAGCCATTGTCATATGCGCCGGAATAGCGCAGCCCGACATTGGCGCGTGTGCCGCCTTCCATGCGGTCATAGCCCGAGAATTTGTCGCGCTCGAACAGCGTCGTGGCGTCGAAGACGAAGCTCTGGGCGTCCTCGTTGGGGACCGCCAGCCCGCCGACATATTGCTCGTTCGGACGCATGAATACCTGCGCCATCGGTTCGAAGACATGGCTGGAACTGGTCATCGAAAACAGCACCGGCCAGCGCATCTCAAGGCCGGCGGTCGCCATGTAGCGGGCAAGCGATGAACGCATATCGTCCTCGACGCCGAGATTGGTCGCCATCTGGTTGATGGCGTCGAGCGAGGCCGAGGAGGCGTTGACGTAGCCGGCGTCGCCGCGCAGCGCCAGGAGCGGTGTCAGCAGCAGCCCGCCATCGGTGGTGAAGGTGCGCTTCCATTCGGCTTCCGCGGTAAGGCGGCCGGATTGACCGTCGATGCCGCGGACGTTGTTGACGGACGAAGGGATGCCCGAATTTGCAAGAGCCGTATCGAGCCTGTCGCGGTCAATGACCCGCGCGTTGACGTCGAACGACAGCTGCCCGCCGGCCACCGGCATGTCGGGGATATAGGCGTAGTCGAGCGAGGGCAGCACCCAGGGCTGCTTGGCGGCGCGTGCAGTCGGATCGCTGGCGAGCGTGTCTTCCTGAACCTCGAAGTGCATGGCGCGCACGTCGAAGTAATTGCGATCGTTGAGCCCCGTCAGGTACACCTCGGAGCGGTGCACGCTATCGTTGAAGCCATCGATGTCGTAGGTGCGCGCGAAATTCTTGTCGCTCTGCAGCAGGATGTCCCAGCCGAAGTCCCAGCGCGGGTTGATGGCGAACTGGCCCTGGGTGCCCATCATGCCGCGGAACCTGTTCGGGTCGCCTTCGGTACCCGAATTCACGTTGTGGCCATTGTCGTCGATGAAGGCGTCGGGATTCTCCTGCCGGATGCCCGCAATCTTCAGGCTGTACTGACCGTTGTTGAAGCGCTGCCTCCACTCGGCCTCACCGAGGAAACCTTGCTTGGTATAGCCGCTGCCAGTGACAGTGAGATCGTAGGTCGGCGAGAGCGCGAAATAATAGGGGACTTTAACACCGACGCCGAGATCGCTCTTGTAGGCGACGCCGGGGATCAGGAAGCCGCTCTTGCGCTTGACCGTTGGGTCGGCGATCTCGAAAGCCGGCAGATAGGCCAGCGGAAAGCCGAAGAACTCGAAATTCGAGTTCTCGAAGCGAACCGTCTTCTTCTCGCCGTTCCAGATGATCTTCCTGGCCTTGATACGCCAGGTCGGCGCTTTGTCGGGCTTGTCCTCGCACGGCTCGCAGGCGGTGTAGACGCCATTGTGGAACGTCGTCAGCACGCCGCCCATGCGCTCCGCGCTTTCGGCGGCGAAATACGCCTTGTCTATGGTCTCGACCCGCAGCGCGTTGACGAAGCCGTCGGCGAAATCGTCAGTGATGTCGGCATGCTGCGAATAGATTTTGGTGCCGTCGCTATTGACGAGTTCGACATTGCCGCTGGCGACGAGGCGTTTGGTGTTGCGGTTGTATTCGACCCGCTGGGCGACCAGACGGTTGCCGCCGTAGTCGATCTGGACGCCGCCGACGGCCGTCACGGTCTGCTTGTCGTTGTCGTAGACCAGCGTATCGGCTGCCAGCAGCATCTGCGTGCCGCTCGGAACCTTCTTTGCCAGCTCACTGACGTCCTGGGCAAAAGCCGGAGCAACCGGGGCGGCGCTGGCAAGCAGGCACGCCAAGGCGCTCGCCGCAGAGAGGCGTGCCAAACCGGCGTGCCTATGGCTGCGCAAAACCGCCTCCCTCACTAGCCGTCTTCCTTGTATAGCAGGAATGTCACCCCGAAGAACATAGCCACGACAACCGGGACCCAAGCCGCTACGGCCGTGGGTACGAATCCCGCTACGCCGAATGCCTTGACCAGCACCGAAACGACATAAAGCAGAAACCCGGCCACGATGCCACCCAGAATCATCGTTGCCGACTGCCCCATCCTCGCAAATCGCATTGATACCGTTGCCGCAATCAGCGTCATCGCGACAAGCAGGAAGGGCAGCGCAATCAGGGAATTGAACTGCATGGCGAAGGCATTTGCCTTGAGGCCGAAGGAGCGGGCCACTTCGATCTTGCCGGGCAGATCGTAGAAGGGAATGGTCTCAGGGCGCGCCAACCGCTCTTGCACGAATTCCGGCTTGAGATTGGTCGGCAGCCGATCGCTGGGTAACGACTGGATGGTACCGTCCCGGAACACCTTGACGTCCTGCAATTCCCAGTAGCCGTCCCGCAAAAAGGCGCGCGCCGCATCCTTGCGCTCGATGATGTCGCCTTGCGGGCTGAAGCTGAAGAAGACCGCGTCGGCCATCTCTAGGCCTTGATTGAGAATGGCGCGCGCGCCGATGATGGTGTCGCCGGCGTTGGTTTTCTGCCTGATCCAGGGCGCAGCATCGGCCGAGACGCTGTTCGACTTGCCCGAACGGAGCTGGGTCTCGATCTCCTCGGACCAGGAATAGGCGTGCGCGGCTACCGGATTGATGACGCCGACCGACAAGGCTCCAAACAGCAGCGCCCCGATGCAGCACGGCAGCAGGAATTGCCATGCGGAAACCCCGGCGGAACGGGCAATGACCAATTCATATTTGCGGTTGAGCGACACCAACGTCGCCATCGCCGAGAACAGGCCGACGAACGGCACCGTCTGCAGCATGATCATCGGCATCCTGAGCCCCGAAATGGCGAACGCAGTTGCGTAGGTGAAGCCCGGCACGCCGGTCGTGCGGCCGGAAAGCTCGGTGAAATCGATCAGGAACACCAGCGCCAAGAGGCCGATGAAGAACCAGATGGTGATCGTCACATAGCGAAAGAAGAAGTACCGACCCAGAGTCCAGCCCATCAGCGGGCTCCCTGTCCGGATGCGCCACGCCCGGCAAAACGGAGCTTGATGGCGCTCCAGCCGTCACTGAAGCGGCCGGCAAGATTGGTTATCCAATCGGCCCAGGCAACCGGCAGTTCCATGGTCCGGTTGGACACGATGAACCAGATGGCGATCGCCGATGCCACGATCGGGACGCCGTAGACCATATAGGCATATTGCGGCACCTTGTCGGCCTTGCCGGCGGCAAAGAACCCGAGCCAGCGCACGAACAGCGCGATCGCGATTGCCGTGATCAGCGGGTGCACACGCGCCTCGCGATGCGAGCGCGCATCTCCGGCAACGGCGAGCGCGATCAGCGCGAAGACGAGCGAATAGGACCACTCGGAAAAACGCTGGTTGAGCTCGGCCAGGTACCTGTTCGGCTTTTGCTGGTACATCTTGTCGTTCGGACTGGGATTGAGCAGATACTGGGTCGTCCGGTCCTTCGGCAAAAGCAGGATGTCAGATGATGCCGACATGAAAGCGGACAAGTCGAAGGCGTAGGAGGTGAACCGGATCACCGAGAGGTCGCCGGTCATGGTTTTGCGATGGATGACGCCGTCATTCATCATCAGCACCTTCTCGTCGCCGCGTTCGATGATGCTGCCGGTCTTGGCGTAGTAGATGAGATTGACGCCTTCTTCGCGCGAATCGGCGACGAAGATGCCGCCGAGGCGGTTGTCGGGAAGCCGTTCGCCAACCTGCAGGAACAGGCCGTCGTCGATCTTGCGGAAGGTGCCTTCCTGGATGATCAACGACAACAGATCGGCACGCGACGACGCAATCAACTCGCGGTTCTTCTGGCGTGCGTAAGGATCGACGCCATTGTCGACGGCGAAGGAAAAAACGCTGGCTGCAAGTGCCAGAAGCATGATCGGCCTGACAATGGTCCAGCGTGAAGCGCCGGCGGCATTGATGACGGCCAGCTCCGAATCCGAATTCATCACGCTGAGGATCTGGGCGACCGCGACCACCAGGGCGAACGGCACGACGATCGGAACGATTGTCGGGATGATCAGCGCTGCGACTTCGAAGAAGGTGAGGGCCGACTGACCGCTATCGGTGACGAGGTCGATGCGGGCGAGCACCTGAGTCGTCCAGACGATCGCCAGCGTCCAGACGAGCGCCAGCGCGAATACCGCGAAAGCACGGCGCATGATGTAACGTTCAACGACCTTCATGAAGGCTTTTCTCGGCGATTTCGAACGGCATCATGCCTTGGAACAAGGTAGTCGTCCGGCGCCGGCTGCACAACTGGCTCAGTTTGGCGGTTCGATCTGGGTTCTGTCCCGGATCGCAAAATCCGCTGGGCCGGAGTGTCGGCGGCAATGGATAAGAAAGAGCGAACATTGTTGGTTAACAACAGGTTGCGGCGGGAAGCGGGGCCGTGCCGCGACGAATCGTGGATGGTTCGATATCGCATATGGGAGCGATTTCGGCCAAAGTCTTGCCAAATGCGGCAAAACGACCAAATGTCGCGCCGGTCGCGACCGCCGCGGCGTGATAAGACGGGTCAGGATCTGTTGAGCCCCAGCATGGAAGCGGAAAAATTGCGCGGTCAAACCGGTCGGGAAGCGGTCTTTGACGGCGCGATCGTGGTCGGGGCCGGCGCGGCCGGCCTTGCCGCCGCCCACGCCTTGATGAAGGCCGGCGTACCGACGCTCGTCCTGGAAAAGGAGAGCCGGCTTGCCGAACCCTGGCATCGGCGGCACCAGCGGCTGCACCTCAATACGCATCGCGATCTCTCGACGCTGCCCGGCGTCGGCTATCCCGCAGGCACCCCGGCTTTTCCGCACAAATCGGCCGTCATTCGCCATCTGAACGATTTCAGCCAGGCGCATGGTCTGCCGGTGGCATTCGGCGTTGCCGTTGAAGAGATCACGTTCGACGGCGATCACTGGACCGTGCGGACGAACGCCGGACGTCGTCTGGCGCGTCATGTCGTCGTCGCCACCGGGCGCGACCGGCAGCCGTTTATTCCTGCGTGGAAAGGCATGAAGGATTTTGCAGGCCGGATTATCCATTCGGCCGATTTTGGCGAGGCGAAGGACTACGTCGGCAAAAGGGTGCTGGTCGTCGGAGCCGGCAATTCGGGGTTCGACGCACTCAACCATCTTGCGAATGCAGATGCCCAAAGCATCTGGCTGTCGGCCCGCAACGGCCCGTCGCTGCTGCCGAAACGCATCGGCAAGGTCGCCGTCCACAGGCTTTCACCGTTGATGGCGAGCTTGCCGGTGCGGCTGGCCGATGCGGTGATGGCGACAACCCAGCGCCTGGTTTTCGGCGACCTGACGAAATTTGGGCTTCCGCCGGCTCCCACAGGCGGTGCGAGCCGTCTGAGCGCCGACTACACCGCGATCGCAGCCGATGACGGCGCGGTTCGCGCCATAAAGGCAGGCACGATCGTGGTGGTGCCACCATTGCGGGAATTTACCCAAGACGGCATCGTATTGAATGACGGCAGGTTGATCACGCCCGATATCGTCATTGCGGCGACCGGCTATCGCACCGGTCTGGAGCAGATGTTCGGCAAGCTCGGCGTTCTCGACGGCAAGGGCGTTCCGCTTTTCAACGGCGGCGATGCCGATCCGAAATTGCCTGGTCTGTGGTTTACCGGCATGCGGCCGAGCATTCGCGGTTGTTTCGCCAACGCCCGCATTCAGGCCAGGGCGATAGCGGCGCGGATTGTCAAGCAGCGATGATGAGCCGGACTATGCCGACTGTTCCGCCCGCAATAGACACGCCTTGTTGAAAGGTGCTCGAACCGAAAGGCCAATGGTCATGACGCCAGTCAGCATTCGCTACATGGTCGATGATGTCGCCGCCTCGATCGACTTCTACTGTGGACATCTGGGCTTCGCTGTTGAACAGGACGCGCGACCGGCTTTTGCTTCCGTCACACGCGGCGCTTTACGGCTCCTTCTAAGCGGACCCGGCAGTTCGGGTGCACGGGCGATGCCGGATGGCCGGCAGCCGGTGCCGGGAGGTTGGAATCGCATCCTGTTGGTGGTGCCGGACCTGAAAGAAGAGGTTGCGCGCCTCAAGAGTGCTGGACTTGTCTTTCGCAACGATATCATAACGGGCGTCGGCGGTTCCCAGACGCTGCTCGAAGACCCATCGGGCAATGTCATCGAGCTGTTTCAACCCGCCGCTCACTGACGAACGTTTCTCGCGATAATCCAACTCACTTCCCCGAAAGCAGGACATGATGAATTCGAGACCCTCGATCGCCTTTGCCAAATTCGCCGCGCCCAAAAAAGGCAGCGTTTTCGTTCTGGTGGCCGACGAGGGCGGCCTCAGCGATGCCGCCAGGGCTTGCGATCCGGCAAAGACCCTCGAGCGGGCTTTTCCGGTCGCCGACTTCACCGGCAAATTCGCCAGCCTGGTCGAAGTGCTGGCACCGGAAGGGACATCGCTCGAGCGGCTGGTGGCGGTCGGTGCCGGCAAGGGCTCCAATCTCGATGATTACGCCTGGCTGAAGCTCGGCGGCACGATTGCCGCGTCCTTTCGCAAGGCAACCGAAGTGGCCGTCGTGCTCGATCTTCCCGGTGCGGCCGTCAGCGGCAGGCAAGCCGTTCAGCTTGCAGCGGGCATCCTGCTGCGCAGCTATTCCTTCGACAAGTACAAGACCAAAAAGAACAATGGTGACGACAAGCGCGAGCCAAAAAAGCCGGTCAAGGTGACTATTCACACCGCCGATCCGGCAGCTGCAAAGAAGGCCTTCGCCGATGAAGCGGCGGTGATCGACGGCGTCTTGCTGGCGCGCGATTTGGTCAATGAACCGGCCAATGTTTTGGGACCGGTGGAATTCGCCGCCCGCATCGCCGAACTGGAGGCGCTCGGCGTCACGGTCGAGATCCTGGCCGAGAAGGAGATGAAGAAGCTCGGCATGGGTTCGCTGCTGGGCGTAGCGCAGGGTTCGCCGCGTGGCGCCCGCATCGCGGTCATGCGGTGGGACGGCGGCAAGGCCAAGGAAAGCCCGGTCGCCTTCGTCGGCAAGGGCGTCACCTTCGACACCGGCGGCAATTCGATCAAGCCGGCGTCGGGCATGGAGGACATGAAGGGCGACATGGGCGGCGCTGCTGCCGTCACCGGGCTGATGCACGCCCTGGCCGCGCGCAAGGCGAAGGTCAATGTCGTCGGCATTGTCGGGCTGGTTGAAAACGCCGTCGACGGCCACGCTCAGCGACCGGGCGACATTGTCACCTCGATGTCGGGCCAGACTATCGAAGTGCTCAATACCGACGCCGAGGGCCGCCTGGTGCTGGCCGATGCGCTCTGGTACTGCAACGACCGCTTCCAGCCGAAATTCATGATCAATCTGGCGACGCTGACCGGCGCCATCATGGTCGCGCTCGGCCAGCATTATGCCGGCCTGTTCTCCAACAATGACGAGTTGGCGGACCGGTTGACGGCGGCCGGACAGGCGACGCAGGAGCGGGTGTGGCGCATGCCGCTCGGTGCCGAATACGACAAGCTGATCGATTCCAAGAATGCTGACATGAAGAACATCGGCGGCCGCCATGGCGGCGCCATCATTGCCGCGCAGTTCCTGCAGCGCTTCGTCAAGGACACGCCCTGGGCGCATCTCGACATCGCCGGCACCGCGATGGGCGCGCCTTCCAACGAGATCAACCAGTCATGGGCTTCCGGCTTCGGCGTCAGGCTGCTCGACCGGCTGGTGCGCGATCATTACGAGCAATGAGCGGCTGGGGCGGGACTCCGACAATGTAGACTGAACGCATGGCCGAGATTCTGTTTTATCACCTGACCGAATCGACGCTGGAGGATGCGCTGCCCGGCCTCCTGGAGCGCAGTGTCGATCGCGGTTGGCGCGCCGTGGTGCAGACCGGCACCGAGGAACGGCGCGACGCGCTGGACCAGCATCTGTGGACTTTCCGGGACGATTCGTTTCTGGCCCACGCAACGGACCGCGAAGCCCATCCCGCCGAGCAGCCGGTGCTTCTGACCGTCGGCCCTGACAATCCGAACCAGGCGCAGATACGCTTCCTGGTCGATGGGGCGGTGCCGCCGGAGCTTGGCGGCTACCAGCGCGCCGTGTTCCTGTTCGACGGCCACGATGCAGCCCAGCTAGAGGCGGCACGCACGCATTGGAAGACAATGAAGGAGGCCGGCCACACCGTGACCTACTGGCAGCAAACGCCCGACCGGCGCTGGGAACGCAAGGCTTAGAGAATTTGCAGCCAAGTGGAATCCCTGGCGCCGCAAGAGTGCGACGACAAAAAGATGGACCGCCGGCTATTCAGAAGACCGGAGCAAGCCCGATGCCGCCCGATGAACGAACGCCAGGCATGCCGATAGATGCCGCACTTGTTCGCCGGCTGATTGCCGCGCAGTTCCCCAAATGGGCGGACCTGCCTGTAGAGACGGTCGAGCCTGGCGGCTGGGACAACCGCACGTTCCGGCTGGGCGACAGCATGTCGGTGCGGATGCCGAGCGCTGCCGCCTATGTCGCCCAGGGTCGAGAAGGAGCATCGCTGGCTGCCCCGCCTGGCGCCTCACCTGCCTCTGCCGATACCCGTGCCGCTGGCCAAAGGCGCGCCCGGGGAAGGCTATCCATGGCCTTGGTCCGTCTATCGCTGGCTTGGCGGCAGACCGGCGGCTGGTGGACTGATTGCCGATCTTACTGAGTTCGCCCGTTCGCTGGCCGGCTTTCTGGTTGCGCTCTACCGGATCGACGCTGCCGATGGGCCACCGGCAGGGCAGCATAATTTCCACCGCGGTGGCCGGCTTTCGGTCTACGACGCCGAGACCCGAGCCGCGCTCTCGGCGCTCGGCGGCCGCATCGACAAGGCCGCCGCCGAGGCCGTGTGGGCGACGGCCCCTTGGGCGCGCTGGCGAAGGGCCCCGGGGTGGGGGCAAGGGGCGCGCGGCGCCGGGCCTGTGCGGGGGCGAGATGGGCAACACTGCCGGGGGGGGGTGTTAGGGTTGTTGGGG